>JAPLFQ010000029.1 GCA_026390595.1 Ignavibacteriales bacterium | reverse complement strand
GCGCGGGTTGGCGTTTTCGGGATGGTGCTAAGTCCCTGTCCGGAAGCCAGCCTTGCACTCCTGGGACGTATGTACCCGCGCGATTTCAATTCATTTCATGGCGCAGGCTTCAGCGAGAACAGACAAAACAACGTGAATGAATCCGGTTTGTATTGCGGGATCTCCCTTCGGCCCGCTTCCTGGCTCAGTCTGGATTCGTACTGGGACCAGTTTACGTTTCCATGGCGAACAGCCTCAACAAGCTTCCCCTCAAACGGCAGCGAAGTGTTTCTGAGGGTGCAGGCAAACCTATCCAGGAGGACGAGTGTCGAGGTGCACTTCCGCCGCAAGGACAAGTCATCGGATCTCTCAGCGATCAATGCATGGGGGCTCCCTCTTGTAAGCGACGAGCGCAGGGTCCAACAGAATTTCAGGGTGACCCTCACGCTCGGCTCCCCGGAATCACTGAGCTGGAGGAGCCGTATCGAGGCCGTCTCGGTGCGGCATTCGCTCAGAGCCGGACGAGAGACCGGTTTGCTCACATTCCAGGATGTTTCGTTTGTCCCTCTGCCGCGCACTTCTGTGGCTGTGAGGATTGTAGCGTTCGACACGCCCTCGTTTGATTCGCGGGTGTATGAGTATGAAGAGGAAGTCCCCGGGGCATCTCAGACCCCCGCGCTGTATGGGAAAGGATTCAGATGGTACTGCATCGGCCGGTGTGAATTGATCGGACGGGTGGGGATGTCCGTCAAGTATTCCCAAACGAGACGGGACGCATTGAGAAACTGCGCATTTTTGGGCTGGACAGCATCCCCGCAGCCTGACGATCGCCTCACCATCCAGATCGACGTGAGATTGTAGGATGATTTGACTAACCGACTTGAATTCTTTAGATTCATCAACAAGTTGTACGGCAACGTGCTCTTGCACATTGTCTCCGGCAATTGAGATGCTGAAGCCCTTCCCTACCACCCATTCAAGGAGAGACCGAATGAAACGCATTGCAATTCTTGCCTTGCTCCTCCTGACAGCGCTCGCCCTCCATTCGCAGACAAAGTATAAGCTTCCTCCGAAAGAAGTCGTGGATATCCTTGATGCTTCCCCGACGCCTTTGGTGACCGTGAACCCGAAGGGAGACGCTTTGCTTCTGGTCGAATACGAAGCTCATCCGCCTATTGCGCTCCTCGCTCGTCCTTTCCTCCGGTTGGCCGGCGTCCGGCTCGATCCGCAGCTGAATTCCAGGCAGCGTCTGACGCAGTATACCGGTATCTCCGTGAAGTGGTTTGACGGCGGAAAGACTGTCCGCGTCGAGCTTCCCCCGTCAGCGAAGGTCGGGATTCCGCAATGGTCGAACGACGGAAGAAAGATTGCCTTTACGCGGGATGTCGGAAATGGCGTCGAGCTATGGACCGCCGATGCAGTGACGGGGAAGGCTGCAGCAATTCCCGGCGTGCGTGTGAATGATGTGCTTGGCTCGCCATTCGACTGGGCACAAGACAATTCGAGCCTTCTCGTGAAACTCGTTCCGATGGGGTCGAGGATGGCTCCCGAAGAACCAAAAGTACCTCTTGGTCCGGTCGTCGAGGAATCATACGGCAAAGTATCAAGGGTGCCGACATATCAGGATCTCCTGAAGGATCCGCAGGACGAGAGGCTTTTCGGGTTCTTCGCGATGTCACAGCTCGCTCTTGTAAACACGGTGACGGGTGAATTGAAACCAGTCGGCGCGCCCGGTATTATTTCCTCGGTCTCCTATTCTCCTGATGAACGATTTATTCTAGTGACACAGCTGAAAGCCCCTTATTCATACCGCGTCCCGTATAACCTCTTTGCCCGAAAAACAGAGGTGTGGGATCCCAGCGGAAATCTCGTGGCAACGATTTCAGATCTCGGAATATCCGATGAAGTTCCCCCACAGGGAGTACCCACAGGCCCGCGCAGCGTCGAATGGCAGGCACTCCATAGTGCTACGCTCGTATGGGCTGAAGCTCTTGACGGCGGAGATCCAACGAAGAAGGTTCCGTTCAGGGATGTCCTCATGAGATTCGAATCACCCTTCAAGGGATCTCCTGCAGAAGTCTTGAAGGTCCAGCACCGATACTCCGGGATGGAATGGACAGCGAATCGAGACAAAGTAATATATTCTGAAACTGACCGCGACCGGCGATGGCGGACATCGTCCCTCGTGGATCTGAGCAAACCCGGCGACGCGCGCAAGGTGCTCTTCGATTTGAGCATGAACGATGCCTACAATGATCCCGGGCGGCCCGTCATGGAGTCGCGTGCTGACGGCCAGAGGGTGATCGCGCAGGACGGAGATTGGATCTATCTTTCCGGTAACGGCGCCTCCGCTCAAGGGGACAGACCATTCCTGGACAAATACAGCCTCGCGACCGGAAAGAAGGAGAGACTGTCCTGGTCGGATGAAAAAGGTCTCGAGCGGTTCGTCGCTTTCGTCAAGGCGTCCCGGTTGAGTGTCGTCACGCGATACGAATCCAAGACTGAAGTGCCAAACTATTTCATCCGGGACATGAAGGCCAGGAGCAGGAAAGCTCTGACGGAATTCAAAGATCCAGCGCCGCAGCTCACAGGCATGAGCAAGGAACTTGTCAAATACAGCCGGCCGGATGGTGTGGCTCTGTCCGGAACGCTGTACCTTCCGCCTGGATATAAAACAGGCACGAAGCTGCCCGTGCTCATCTGGGCCTATCCACTTGAGTACTCCGATGCCGGCACTGCAGGACAGGTGCGCGGGTCACCGAATGCGTTCACATTCTTCAGGGGGCCATCGCCTCTCTTCTTTGTGACGCAGGGATACGCGGTGTTGATGGACGCAACGATGCCGGTGATCGGCGATCCCGAAACGATGAACAATACGTTTGTTGAGCAGATTGTCGCTTCGGCGAAGGCGGCCATAGACAAGCTCGATTCCCTCGGTGTGGCTGACAGGAGTCGTGTGCTCGTCTCCGGTCACAGCTATGGAGCATTCATGACGGCAAACCTCCTTGCTCACTCCGATTTCTTCGCTGCTGGTATAGCGAGGAGCGGAGCCTACAACAGGACACTGACGCCGTTTGGTTTTCAGAGCGAGCGGCGGTCGTTCTGGGAGGCGACGGATCTCTACATGAAGGTCTCTCCATTCACGTACGCGAACAAGATCAAGAAACCCCTGCTCCTGATCCATGGCGAAGCGGACAATAACACCGGCACGTTCCCGATCCAGTCAGAGCGGATGTTCCAGGCGATCAGGGGACACGGCGGTACCTCCAGACTTGTGCTCTTGCCCTTCGAGGCTCACGGATATTCAGGCCGGGAATCGGTTTTGCACGTTCTGGCAGAGATGTTTGAATGGGGGGACAAATACGTGAAGAACAAGAAGTAGCGCTGACGGATTTGTCTCTGTCGTATTGAAAACGGGGAACCGGCCAGGCTGGTTTCCCGTTTCATTATGGAGGCCAATCACATGCTCCATCTGCATCAGAATCTCATAAACGAAAGGAATTGCGCATGAAAAGATTCCCGGCTTTATTATTCGTCCTTGGTTTGCTCCTCGCTCCGGTTCTTCGTGCTGGTGAAGAGCTCAAGAAGATCACTGATTTCACGCTCGAGGATTACAACGGTGTGAAACATTCGCTCTCGGAGTTCAAGGACTCAAAAGCGATCGTTCTCATGTTCATTGCCACTCAATGTCCGGTCTCGAATGCCTACAACGAACGAATGGCAGCGCTGCAGAAGGACTACTCCGCCAAAGGAGTGAAGTTCGTCGGCATCAACGCAAACAAACAAGAGGGAGTGGAAGAAGTCAAAAGCCACGCGAAAGAGCACAGCTTCACGTTCACAATCCTGAAGGATTGGAACAACGTGGTTGCCGATAAGCTTGGAGCGTCGGTAACTCCGGAAATATATCTCCTCAATCCAAATCTTGAAATCCTCTACCATGGAAGAATCGACGATTCACAGCGCGAGAACAAGGTGGTTTCGAAAGATCTCCGCGCGGCTCTCGACCTGGTTCTTGGCGGCAAGCCCATCCCGGTGCGCGAGACAAAAGCGTTTGGATGCTCGATTAAGCGGGTCCAATGAAACAGAAGTTGCTGTTCACCGTTTGCCTGATTCTTGTGGTCATCGTGTGGATGGATTGCCGCCCGAAAGACCCGGGGAATAAGCCGTCGGGTGCTGTACCGCAGAAGGCGGCGGAGGAAGTCGGTCTGGTTGATCCCATTGACCAGGCAGGGCTGACGAAGCTCATCGGGCAGAGAAACGGCAAAATCCTCTTTGTGAACATCTGGGCAACCTGGTGCGCTCCCTGCGTGGAAGAGTTTCCTGATCTGGTGAAACTCGCTCGGGCCTGCAAGGATTCCGGCGTGGAAGTCGTAGGGATCAGTGCGGATTACCCTGATGAAGTGGAATCGAAGATCCTTCCATTCCTTCGTAAACAGAATGTTCCGTTCCGCACGTACGTTGCAAAGTTCAAGCGCCAGGAAGACTTCATCAATAGTGTAGATCCGAAGTGGAGCGGTGCGCTGCCCGCTACGCTCATCGTCGACACCACGGGCAAGCGGCGGATCTTTCGTGTCGGTGCCGGTTCATTCGAGATATTTAAGAGCATGATCGACTCGGCGAGGATGAGACCGAAGGGTCCCTCGTAGCTGGCCATGGAGTGAGGTGATTGCGAGAGTCGTAGTCACTGAGGGTCTTCGCCCGCTGCTGCAGGGAGCGACCCACTGACCGCCTTTATTATAGGCGATTTTTTTTGTACTTTCGATATACTATGGCATCAGGAGAGAATAAGACAGTAGTGGTTGCAATGAGCGGCGGAGTCGATTCTTCCGTGGCCGCGGCGCTTCTGAAGGAGCAAGGATACGACGTCATCGGAATCACCATGAAGACCTATGACTTCGGTGAAGTGGGGGGCAATGTGGCAAATGAGACAAGTTGCTGCGGACTCGGTGCCATGAATGACGCGCGGCTTGTGGCTGCACACATCGGGATTCCACATTATGTTGTAGATTTCCGCGAGGCTTTTGGTCACCACGTTATCGAGAACTTTGTGGACGAGTACCTCCAGGGTCGGACGCCGAATCCATGCGTCATCTGCAACCGCGAAATTAAGTGGGGGGAGCTGCTTCGCAAAACCGACGCGTTGGGTGCCCGGTATCTTGCAACGGGTCACTACGCCCGCATCCGATTCGATACTTCGCGTCAGCGATATGTGATCTCGAAGGCGGTCAACGAAGCGAAGGACCAGTCATATGCGCTCTGGGGGCTTTCTCAGGAAGCACTGAGCCGGACGATGTTTCCTCTCGGGCACATGAAGAAACAGGAGGTCCGTGATCTTGCCAAGCGATTTGGCCTGCGAAACGCCTCGAAGGAGGAGAGTTTTGAAATCTGCTTCGTCGCCGACAACAACTATGAACGCTTTCTGAAGGAACGGATTCCAGATCTTGACTCGAAAGTTTCCGGTGGCGAGATTGTCATGGACGGCAAGGTCGTGGGGAAGCATAACGGTTATCCGTTCTATACCATTGGTCAGCGACGGGGGATCGGCGCGTTCGGGAAGCCTGTCTATGTGACCGGGATTGAGAAAGAATCAAACACGATTCGGATCGGAGTAAACGCTGATTTGATGCACAAGGGGCTGACAGCACGTCAGGTGAATTTGGTGGGGAGAGATACTCTGACCGAAGGGATGACGGTGCAGGTGAAGGTGCGCTACAAAGATGATCCTTCGCCTGCGTCAGTTTTCAGTGAACGCGACGGATCGATCCGTGTCGAATTCGAGAACCCAAAAAGGGCCGTCACTCCCGGGCAATCCGTCGTTCTTTACGATGATGAAGACCTCTTGGGAGGCGGAATCATCGATAGCGTCCTATAATGGAACAATCCCAAGCCAAACAGAGCTGCAGCCGTTGATGACCGGGGGTGTACGACGGGCTTCGCAAGTTGTCCGGTAGCCGAACCCGGCAAATGACACCACATAGCCGAATTCAGAGAAACTTTCGAATACATAAGCCGTCTATCACTCAGTTCAGTGTGGAACAACAGCGCGACGATTTCGAGCTTGCCGAAGCATTCCGCAAAGGAGACGAAAAGGCCTTTGAGGAGATCGTGCGCCGTTATCAGCGGCAGGTCGCGAACATCATCTATCTCACTCTGGGGAACAGGGACGAGGTCGATGATCTGAGCCAGGAAGTGTTTGTGCGTGTCTTCCGTTCGCTCTATCGTTTTGAGTTCGACTCCTCGCTGTACTCCTGGATCTACCGGATTGCCGTCAATCTGTGCATCGACGAGATTCGAAAGAAGAAGATCCGAAAACTGATACCGCTCGATTTTCTCACCGAGAAGAAATTCGAGGGAGAGAAACGGACAAAGGATATTCTCACGGGCTCTGATGAGCTCCTGCTGAAGGAAAAGAAAGAGATCATTCGCGGAGCGCTTGATCGTCTGTCTGCTATCCACAGAACGGTCATCCTCTTGCGGGAATACCAGGATCTCACGTACGGTGAGATCGCCAAGACCCTGCGCATTTCGCCGCAGGCAGTGAAGTCACGGATCTTCCGCGCACGGGAAGAGTTGCGGGAATTGCTGAAAGGTTATTTTCAGGAGCGAAGATGAACCATACAGAAATGCACCGAATGCTTTCGGCGTTTGTCGATAACGAGCTGAGCCAGGTTGAGTCAGAACAAGTTCGACAGCACGTTTCCGGCTGCCCGGGTTGTCAGCATCGTCTTCAGGAGCTCGCATCGATACGCGCGAGAATTCGCGAAGCCGCAACAGTGAATCTTCCCGACAACTTCGTGTATTCAGTGCAGCGCTCTGTCCGTCGTGACCAGCAGGAATCGATTGTATGGCTGGGAACTGAACAATTCGCCCGCAATGTTGTTGTCGCGTTATTTGTGCTGGTTTTTGCTGTCGTCGTCTTCGGGAGCATGCTGAAGCCGCAACAGGCAATCGGTGTCGACAGGTACCTGAGCGGCGAACAGACGGATTCGGCCGCGCACGTGGTGCTGGGGAGCCAGCAGGCGATCTCAAAAGACGATGTGATGATGGCAGTCCTTTCGAAATGAGGCAATGGACCATGGAACTTAAGACCAAAACATTTGTCTTTATCGTCCTGAGCTTTCTGCTGGGCGGCGTCGCCGGTGGATTCATCGGGAGAACGTATTTCGGCTCTCCTCCGGGTGGCCGTCGGCCACCCAATCGTGTTGAAATGCAGAAACAATTCACCGACCGTTTGAAGCTCACAACGGTTCAGAGCACGAAGGTGGACTCGATTCTCGAATCATTCAAGGACAATTTCAGCCAGGTGCAATCGCAGTACTGGCAGTCGTTCCACGTAAAGCGCGATACATTGAGAATGTCGATCAGGGCTCTCCTCACGATAGACCAGAATAAGCTCTTTGACGAGTACATCCGGGAGATGGATCAGCGTGAGGCCCGGCACCGCGATACCACCGCGCGTTAACGTTCGCGTATCTTGTCCTGCTTCATAGTGACGCAGCACCCGCCAAAAGAACAAATACGATAAGGAGTCGTACTAGATGAAAAGGATCTATATCTACGGAGGTATCGCTGTATTTGCACTTGCAGCGTTGGCATACTACTTTTTTGGAACAGGCAAGAAGGCTGAGCAGGCACAGTTGGGACAAGTACAACGGCTCGTGAAGGTCACGCGCGGCGATTTAAACCTGACCGTATCCTCCAATGGCGTTGTGCAGCCGATCAACAAAGTCGAAATCCGATCGAAGGCGGGGGGACAGATCCTTCAGTTGAATTTCGAAGAAGGTTCGTTTGTCCAGAAAGGCGATTTGCTCGTGATCGTCGATACCACGCAGACGAAGAACGACTATGAGCAATCAAAGGCGGATTTGGCGTCGGCCACACAGGCTTTGGCGCAGGCGGAAAACAATTCCCGTCGCTCGCAGGAACTGTACGCGAAGAAACTGATTTCCGACCAGGAAGTAGATCAGTCAAAAGTGGACCTGGTCAGGGCGCAGACGTCGGTCGTGCGGGGGAAAGCAGCTCTTTCCACGAACGAGGACAAATTGCGCGATACCCGTGTGCTCGCACCGATTACAGGAGTGATTCTCTCACGAAGCGTCGACCTCGGCCAGATTATTTCCTCGGCTGTCTCGAACGTTGGTGGGGGCACGGTCCTCGCGACGGTCGCCAATATGGAAGAGGTATATGTCAATACAAACGTCGATGAAGTTGACATCGGCAAGGTGGTTATCGGGCAGAGTGCGAAGGTGGTCGCCGATGCTTTCCCAGAAGACGCATTCACCGGCGAGGTCGTGAGGATTGCACCACTTGGAAAGACGCAGCAAAATGTTACGACATTCAACGTTGTTGTGGTGGTGAAAAACATCGGTGGCAAGCTTAAAGCCGGTATGAGTTCGTCCGTGGATATCGAAATATTCCGTCGCCGGAACGTTCTTCTTGTTCCCAACGAAGCACTGAAGGACCCGAAAAGCGATCAGGGGAAAGCGCTCGTGGCATCGATAAAGGTCGACAGTACGAAGAAGCCAGCTGATGAGGCAGGCAAGTCCGTCGCGAAAGTCGAGCCCAAAGTCGAGAAGGAACTGACGATTGAGCAGATTCGTGAGAAGATGCAAACGGCGGCACCGGAAGAGCGGGACAAACTGCGTCAGCAAATGCGCGAGAAGTTTCAGAAGATGTCCCCCGAGGAACGGCAAAAGATGTTCTCCCAATCCCAGCGCGGCGGCGGCCAGGGCGGATCAGGCGGAGGCGGATTTGGCGGTGGCGGCATGACGGGTGGTGGTGGAATGGCCGGTGGGATGATGGGGGGCGGCGATGGAAACCGGCAGCGTCGACAATCGCAGGTCGCGGATGTGAACGAAGTGAAGGAGAGAGTGATTGTTATCAAAGAGGGAACAGAGCTGACGCCGAGACTCGTGAAGGTGGGCGCCAGCAACTTCGATTATGCGGAAGTCATCGAAGGAGTGAAGGAGGGCGAGGAGATCCAGGTAACGACGATCTCGCGCGCTAAAATTGCCGCCGAGCAGATGAACGACCGGATGAGAAGCATGGGCGGTATTGGCGGTATGACGGGCGGCGGCGGACGTACTCCGGGACGATGAGGACACCACTATGAATTTCAAAGAAAGCTTCCTGACGGCGCTTGGAGCTCTCCTCGCGAACAAGTTGCGCGCACTTCTGACAATGCTGGGTATCATTATCGGCGTTGCGGCAGTGATCACCATGATCGCGATCGGGGAGGGGGCGCAGAAGGCTGTGATTGAACGCATTCAGTCAATGGGTACGAATCTTCTGTTTATCTCTCCTGGTGCGCAGCGCGGCGGCGGTGTTACAGTGATTCAGTTCGGTACCAGCGTGCGTCTCAAGAACGCCGACGCAACTGCACTGGTGAGCAATGTGCCGGGCGCGGAAGCGATCGTGCCGGAAGTAAGTCGTCAGGCCCAGGTCAAGTATCAGAACCGAAACTGGAATACGCGCATCGTCGGCACCGTGCCTGAGTATGAAGAGGTGCGAAGTTTCAAGGCTGTCCAGGGACGGTACTTCACACACGCCGAGGAACTCGGCGTCGCAAAAGTCTGTGTTATTGGACAGTCCCTCGTCGACAACCTGTTTCCGAATGCCGATCCGATCGGGAAGCTCATCCGGATCTCGGGCGACAATTACGAGGTTGTGGGCATCCTGGAAACGAAAGGTCAGAGCGGTTTCCAGAATCCGGACGATCAGATCATCGTGCCTCTCTCGACAGCCCAGCGTCGGTTGTTTGGTATCGATTATCTTTCGCAGATTACGGCCCGGGTTGTCTCTGATCAGAAAATGGACGAGGCGTTCTACGACATCGAGCGTATCCTGCGGCGGGAACACAAGCTCCGGGAAGACCAGGACAACGATTTTACAATCCGGAACCAGGCCGACATCATTGCAACCTTCCAGGAAACTCAACAAACGTTCACGTTCCTTCTCGCCGGGATTGCTGCCGTCTCTCTGCTCGTGGGTGGGATCGGCATCATGAATATCATGATTGTGTCGGTGACGGAGCGAACAAAAGAGATCGGAGTCCGGAAGGCCATCGGTGCCCGCCGGAATGATATCATGTGGCAGTTTCTTATCGAATCAGTAGTGATGAGCGTATGTGGCGGATTGCTCGGCATCGGGTTAGGGATCCTCGCCGCGTACCTGATCACGACGTATGGCAATATGACGCCGATTATCTCACTCAATTCGATTGCGGTGAGCTTCTTCTTCGCATCGTTTGTGGGAGTGTTCTTCGGCATCTATCCGGCCTGGAAAGCTGCTAATTCCAATGTCATCGACGCTCTCAGGTACGAATAGCAGCCGGTTTGTTCAGCCCGGCTTCGACGACCGGGGGCGCGATGGTTTCGCCGTCTGAACGACGTCCATAGAGGCAGCGATCTTCGGGTTGCTGCCTTTTTCATTTCCTGCCTTGGGTTGGGCATTTCTTCATCCCTGCCATTGCACGAGCTTTTCGCGGGGGATCGAATCTTGCTTGGCGATGCCGAGTTTTCTATATTCCTGCGACACCATAATCCCGCAACTTGGATTTTCCACTCCAACCGACCAGGCAAGGAACCTATGACCACGGACAGGATCAAGCATCTTCTCGA
>JAPLFQ010000028.1 GCA_026390595.1 Ignavibacteriales bacterium | reverse complement strand
GAGGAGCAACACAAGAAAGGGAAGCTGACCGCTCGTGAGCGCATCGACATCCTTCTTGACAAGGGGAGTTTTGAGGAGATCGGGATGTTCGTGCAGCACCGTTCGACGGATTTTGGTATTGAAAAGCAGAAGTACCTTGGAGATGGTGTTGTGACTGGCCATGGGACGATCGACGGGCGCCCGGTGCTGCTCTTCAGTCAGGATTTCACAGTATTCGGCGGGTCGTTGTCGGAAACCCACGCCCAGAAAATCTGCAAGATTATGGACATGGCACTCAAGCTTGGAGTGCCTGTCATCGGCCTCAATGACTCGGGGGGTGCACGTATCCAGGAAGGAGTGGTGAGTCTTGGAGGATATGCGGACATCTTCCTTCGCAATACGCTTGCATCCGGAGTCGTTCCACAGATTTCAGCAGTTCTCGGCCCATGTGCGGGGGGAGCAGTCTATTCGCCGGCGATCACCGATTTTGTGTTCATGGTAAAGAACACGAGCTACATGTTTGTGACGGGCCCCAATGTGGTCAAGACGGTCACACACGAAGATGTGACGTTCGAAGAACTGGGCGGAGCGATGACGCACGCGACAAAAAGCGGAGTGGCCCACTTTGCCTGCGAGAATGAAGTGGAGTGTCTTCAGTCCATCCGGCGTTTGCTTGGTTATATTCCGCTTAACAACCTGGAAGATCCGCCTCGTATCACTTCCACAGATGATCCAGAACGCATGGACGACGTGCTCGACACACTCGTGCCAGAGAATCCGAACAAACCGTACGATATGAAAGAAGTTATCAACAAGATTGTGGACAGCGGCGTCTTTTTCGAAGTCCAGGAGTTCTATGCGCGAAACCTGATCGTGGGTTTTGGTCGACTTGGAGGAATGTCTGTTGGAGTCGTGGCAAATCAGCCCTCCGTGCTGGCGGGAGTTCTGGATATCGATGCCTCGGTGAAAGGGGCCCGGTTTGTAAGGTTTTGCGACGCCTTCAACATACCACTTGTTGTTTTCGAAGACGTTCCAGGGTTTCTCCCCGGAACTGACCAGGAATGGCGAGGGATAATCAAGAACGGGGCGAAGCTCCTCTATGCATTCTGTGAGGCCACGGTTCCGAAGTTGACCGTCATCACCAGAAAAGCGTACGGAGGTGCGTACGATGTGATGAACTCCAAACACATTCGTGGTGACGTCAACCTTGCGTGGCCGACCGCTGAGATAGCCGTCATGGGTCCCAAGGGAGCTGTCGAGATCATCTTCCGCAAGGAGATCGAGCAAGCAGCTGACAAAGAGCAGGCGACTGAGCAAAAAGTAAACGAGTATCGGGAAAAGCTTGCGAATCCGTACATCGCTGCGGAGCGGGGGTTCATCGACGAAGTCATTGTGCCGAGCGAGACCCGGCCGAAACTTATCAAGGCGCTCAGATTTCTGGAGAACAAGGTCGACTCCAATCCGAAAAAGAAACATGGCAACATTCCGCTTTGACTCCCACCGCGTCCGGATTTATTGGGCGAGTCCACCCAGGCCGTTGATTTTGTGTTGATATTGTGCTATCTTGGAAAGGTTCGTTATCATTTCACTTTAACTACGGAGCTGATGAAGCGATTAGCACTATGCGTTCTGGGTTTCCTGGTATTGAGTTGCTCTTCCTCGCGTTCCACGAGGGAAGAGGCAGTCTTGGCCCGCATTGAGAAGATCGTGAAGGAGTCGGGTACTCCGGCAGATTCAATTCCCTCCTTTGGAAATTCCCCTGTAGTTCAACCTTCAACTCTGGTTTCAGCAGCAACTGACACTCAATTGGTGACTGGCAATAGTGAGGTCGACACGCTTGAAACTGAGTCGGCGTTTGTGTCACGCCAGCTCGAGCTTGCGCGTCAGCATTATGTGGCCGCGTTGGGTTCGCAGGAGGCGGCTGATTCGACGCTCATTGTTGACGAGTTTGAAGCCGCAATCAACATTCTGAACGAACTGACCTATCACAATGACATCGAGACAAACAAAGACTATCTCGATTTGAGCGGGAGCGTCATTGAAGATTATCAGAAGTACATCAATACCCACCCGATGCCGGGACGGGAAGCTTCTGTCTCTGCTCTGCATGAATGGCTCAATTCGGCGATAGAAAAGAACGGTGTTCCTCACGTTGAGATTCCCAAGAACGAGATTGTCGGTACGGCTGTTCCCTTGCCGTATAATGAGTTTGTTGAACGCGCAATTAGCTTCTTCATGAACCGTGGCAGAGAACATATGGAACGCTGGCTGTACCTGTCCGGCAAATACTTTCCGACGATGAAGAAGATATTTCAAGACGAAGGGGTCCCGCAGGAGCTGATCTACCTTTCAATGGCCGAAAGCGGTCTCAGGGCCGACGCCCAATCATGGGCGAGAGCGGTTGGATTGTGGCAATTCATGAAGGCCACGGGAAGTCTATATGGGCTCCGGGTGTCGTTTTGGTATGACGAACGCAGGGATTTTGAGAAATCCACCCGCGCCGCTGCGCGGCATATGAAGGATCTCTACAGGGATCTCGGTGATTGGAACCTCGTCCTCGCATCCTACAACGCGGGAGCGGGAAGGGTGTATCGGGGGATACGGCGGAGTGGCCAGCTCGACTTCTGGGACATGAGGAAGTACCTTCCCAGGCAGACGAGAAACTATGTTCCCCAGTACATCGCTGTTGCACGCATCGCCATGGAACCGGAGAAATACCGGTTTGAAGTGAAGCCGGCGGACCCTCTGCTTTACGATGTCGTCCTGGTGGACGATTGTATCGACTTCAGAGTTCTTGGGCAGTGTGCGGAGACAGACGTTGAGACGTTACGGGAACTCAATCCGGAACTGCTTCGCATGCATACGCCTGCGGGGGTCACGGGCTATCGGTTCAGGATACCGCTTGGAAAGAAATCGGCTTTTGAAGCGAATTACGCTCGGTTGTCATCCGAAGAGAAAAAACAATGGATGACTCACAAAGTGGCAAAGACACAGACCAGCCTTGCCAAAATTGCAGCCAAATACAAAGTCAGTGCGGCAGCTCTTAGAGAGATCAACGGTATCAAGTCGACGCGGCCTCTGAAGGTCGGAACAACACTTTGGATACCGATGTCTGCGGCGGATATTGAAATCGCAGAGAAAGTGCCATTTGAGTACGACAAGAAAATTGACAGGGTGACGTTTGGCAAAGGGTCACAGGCCGCCCTTGCCGCAGCGGCAAAACAACCGCAAGCCGGAAAACCATCCAAGCCTTCAAAGCGCTCTGTGACAGCGCCTCAGGGCAAAACGCAGCTGAGTTACAAGGTTAAACGCGGTGACACGATGGGTCATCTCGCCGAATGGTACGGCGTCCGGGCAAGCGATATCCGTAATTGGAACGATATCAGCTATGGCAGTTATCTCCGCGCAGGCGAAGAACTCACGATCTGGGTGGATGCGTCGAAAGCTAACCAGCTCAAGAACATCGATGGCATGACGTTCTCGCAGAAGCAGGAATTGCTGCGAAAGGAAGTTGGGAGCAACGGCAACGCAACGGCTTCGGAAGGCGCTGCCAGCGAAAGGGACTCGGATCGGGGATGGGTTCAATATACAGTCAAGGCCGGGGATGCGTTGGTGACGATCGCCAAGGAGCACGGGGTGAGCGTGGCGGACTTGAAAACGTGGAATGGATTGAAGATGGACAAGATCCAGGCGGGCCAATTGCTCGACATTTTCGGTGAGCCGGAGGAACGTGCGAAGATTATCGAGACTCCAGTGTCAGCTCCGAAAGTGGAAGTGAAATCAAAGTCGGCAACCAAGTCCAAGCCAGAATCGAAACCGCCCGCCGGATCAAAACTGCAGCTCGTCCCGAAACAGCAGGTCGCCGCGAAGGACAAATCGATTGAACAGACTCACAAGGTCAGGAAAGGAGAGACCCTTTCCGAGATCGCGAGACAGTTTGGCACAAGCATCAAGGAATTGAAGCAGTACAACAATCTTCGTTCTACAAAGATCAAAGCGAACCAGGTCCTCAAGATCCCGGGAGCTACTGGAGCATCGAATACAGCTCCCCGCCGCTAAGAACGCACTTCAGCACTACATTTCGAGAATTGAACCGAGACGATGAGCAAGCGGAAGCTGCAATCCGGCTTTTCGCAAAAGCTCCTTGCGTTCGAATACCTCCTTCGTGTCGCCGAAGTACACCATCGTGCCTTTTGCAAGAATCAGGACTCTCGTGGCAAATGGCAGCAGCAGGCCCAGATCGTGCGAGACGACGATAAGCCCTCGGTCAGTCTGCTTCAGATGGGCCAGCAGGCGTACAAGCACCGATCGCTCGAGTTGTGAAAGACCCGCGCTTGGTTCGTCGAAGGCCAGGAAGGGAGATCCCGACGCAACTGCGCTCGCAATGGTGAGGAGTTTTCGCTCAGCCGCAGGCAGATCGTAAGGGTGATGTGAGGAGAGTTTGTCGAGGCAGCACAGTGAGAGCGCCTCAGTCACCAGCTGACTGACGTTCGGTCGATGCAGGCTTTTTGGACCAAACTCGACCTCAGCTCGTATCGTTGAAGAGAATATCTGGTCGGCCGGATTCTGGAAGGTAACGCAGATCTCCTTCGCGAGTCGTGACGTCGGCTCAGTCGCGGTTGCAAGGCCGTTGACAAGTACTGTCCCGCTTGTGGGTTTCAGGATACCGTTGAGTAACTTGAGGAGCGTACTCTTGCCGACACCATTCTGCCCGATGACGAGAAGAAAACTCCCGTCGTCAACAGAAAACGAGAGGTCTTGGAGAATAGGACTTTTCTCATCGTAAGCAAAATCCACGTTTCGGAATCCAATGCTCATAGGAGGCCCAGTGTTTCTGCGATGCGCGCACCATTTCGGGAGCGGTCGTCCGTGAGCTTCAGAATCTTCTGCTTCAAAGGAATCCAGTTCTCGAGCGGAATAGCGTCCTGGAATTCCTCCAGCCTTCCCATGAATGCTCCGGGGGTGCCGTCGAACACTATTCTGCCGCGGTCGAGGACGACGATCTGATCGCAGATGCCAAGCGCGAAGTCCAGTTGTGTGTCCGCCAGAACAATCGTTGTTGTCACTTTCATGGATTTGAGAATGCCGCGCAATTTGTCCTGTGCGGCCAGATCGAGGGCCGTTGTTGGCTCGTCAAGGAGAAGAACACGCGGTTTGGCGACCAGGATGGTGGCAAGAGCCACTCGTTGGGTTTCGCCGCCCGAAAGACTGGTGGGTTTTCGCGTCGCCAGGTGATCTATCCCGAGGTTCCTGAGCAGAGGCAAGAGCTCGGCTTCGGGGTCATCGGGGACCTGTCCGGTATTTTCGAGCGTGAAGAGAACTTCGTCGAGCACGGTATCGCGGACACCGGAAATCTGCACGTGGGGATCCTGCAAAACGAGGCCGACAGTCGGGAAGAGGATGTTGCTTGGAAGCCCGGCGAAGGAACTGTCGCCTATCTGTATGCTGCCGGATGAAACGCACTCCGGGTGATGACGGCGCATCGTGCCTGCGAGGCACTGTTGGAGCGATGATTTGCCCGCACCTGTCGGCCCCAGAATCGCGCAGCACGTTCCGCCGGTAACATCGAGCGATATCGATGACAGCACTTCCGCGGCGGCTTCGGAGTACCGGAGGGAGAAAGACGTCAGTGTTATCCGATCAGCCATTGCACCATCCGGTAAACGAGTATGATACCACTGACAGCAATGAGCAGCAGCGTAGACCAGTCCTTGTGAGATTGGTCCAACTCGCGTCTCTGTGTCGATGGTGGTCTTTGAAGGAATCCACGAAGCTCGAGAGCGGTTCCTCGTTCGACGCTTTCCACGATGGACGAAAGCACCAGAGGGGAGAGGATCGAAAACAGCGATTTCGTGCGTGAGACAATACCTGAATCAACGGGGGCGCCCCGTGCCTGTTGAGCGAGAAAGATTTGATGAATTCTCGCTGGTACCTGGTCAAGGAAATGCAGCGTCAGCAGAAGCACAAGCACGAGAGATGGCGGCAGGCCCTTGTGCTGCAGATAACGGGTGAAATCTGGAATCGGCGTGGAGGTGAAGAACAGCAAAATGGAAAATGAGAGAAGAAGGAGCCTCGACGCGGTCCGCGCACCAAAGAGCATCCCTTCCTGATGAATCGGAATTCCGAAGGTGGTTGTCAGCACTGTCCCTTCCTTGATCAGGACAGCGTTCAGCACGATGACCAGTGACGCGACGACGACGCTGTAGAGTATAAACCTGGAGAATGCTCTCGCCGCAC
Source organism: Ignavibacteriales bacterium (assembly GCA_026390595.1). Classification (NCBI taxonomy): domain Bacteria; kingdom Pseudomonadati; phylum Ignavibacteriota; class Ignavibacteria; order Ignavibacteriales; species Ignavibacteriales bacterium. The sequence continues at coordinate 33,933 of JAPLFQ010000028.1, read as the reverse complement.
GCAATGAGGCGGGACGAAGAACCGGAATCGCGTACCGTGCGATGATGAGCACAAGGCAGAGTGAAGCCTGGACAGCCCAGGGAAGTGTGAACGCACACACCCACAGCAGCAGAACGAAAGCGAGTTTTCGTGAGAGGAGTCGTTCAGTACTCACGTCGTTTTGTCCGGAACCCTGAGGTTGGATGCGCCACGGAGCCTGCTGACGAGCCGCTGGGGGAGATTCTTTGTCAGAAAGAACACGATAAGGTAAGTGACAAGCTTGTCGGCAGGATCAGATGTTAACCCTTGGTACAACACGCTGTTGAGCAGAGTATTGCCGACCGAGCGAAAATACAGGACAACGAAGTCTGTTCCCGCCATCATCACTCCGGAAAAGAGGTAGGCCGAAATGGGAGCCGAAACGATCGCCGCGAGAATCCCCTGCAGCAAGCCCCCCAGCGCTACAAGATACCATGTTCTGAACCACTCGCGCCTGGCAAGAAATCCCGTGAATGCTCCGATCACGGCGACCACAGGAATGAAGAACATCATCGATGGGTTTCCAAAAGCCGCAGCGAGGAGGTTCGCGGCGCTTCCGCAGATGACGGCCGCCCAGGGTCCCACCAGAACGGCAACGAGCACTGTGCCGATGGAGTCGAGATAGAGAGGAATCTTGAGTGCAGCGGTGATCTGACCAGCGCTGAGGTTGAGAGCGATGCAGAATGCTACGAAGGGGAGTGCTGCGCCGGACATCTCATCGGTGATCCGCCGGCGAATAGAGAGAACCATGAGTATCCTAATCTGATGAAACAAGAGAACCCGACAGTGGCCGGGTTCTCTTGGGCAAATTGTGCCTCGTGCGAACGATCAAAGAGTAAGTGAAGCAGGATTCTCCACGATCTTCTTGAGATCCTGCAGGAAGCGGGCAGCAACAGCCCCGTCAATGATCCTGTGATCGGCGGAAAGTGTCATCTTCATCGTATGGCCGATGACAATCTGCCCATTTTTCACAACAGGTTTTTCGACGATTGTCCCGACTGCCAGGATTCCCCCCTCAGGCGGATTGACGATTGCTGCAAACTGCTCAACGCCGAACATGCCGAGATTGCTGATCGTGAACGTCGCGCCGGTGTACTCCTCGGGTTTGAGTTTCCGGGATCGGGCTCTGTCTGCGAGATCGCGCAACTCTGCGTTGATCTGGTCTAGTTTTTTCTGCTCACAGTTGCGCAGAATGGGCGTCACAAGACCTTCCTCGAGTGCAACCGCAATGCCGATGTGCGCAAAATGATACTGGCGCATCTTGTCACCAAGGAAAGTGGCGTTGACATATGGATGTTTCATCAGCGCGGTTGCTGTTGCTTTAATAACGATGTCGGTGAAGCTCAGTTTGAGTTCCGTCACGGCATTGATCTGGTCCCGGAACGTCATGGCGGGATCCATATCGACCTCTATGGTCTCATAGAAGTGCGGTGCGGTAACTTTGCTTTCCGCCATCCGCTTAGCAATGGTTTTCCGGATGGGGGAGAGATCGACATCTTCTGTCGTTCCGGGGATAATCGGACGTGAAGCTGGTGCCGCGATTGTCCCGGATAGCCCTTCAAGATCACGCTTTATGACACGTCCCTGAGGTCCGCTGCCTGAAACGCGTGAAAGATCGATCTTCTTCTCGACCGCCAGGCGTCTGGCGAGAGGGGACGCTTTGGTCTTCCCGTCCGTCGGCTGACCGGCAACCGTAGTGGACGAAACGGAAGCCAGGATGGGGGGAGCCGTTTTGTCGGCTTTGTTCGGTGCAGGAACAGGAGCGTTCCCTGAGAGGAGGGGAGTGATGTCTTCATCAACTCCGCCAATAATTGCTATCAGTCCGCCGATGGGAGCCTTTCCTCCCTCGGCAACGACGATCTTGCGGAGGAACCCGGAATCATACGCCTCGAGTTCCATGTCGGCTTTGTCCGATTCAATTTCGGCGATGATCTCGCCCTGCTTGATCTTATCCCCTTCTTTCCGAAGCCACTTCAGGATGACACCTTCTTCCATCGTGTCACTCAGCTTCGGCATCATGATTTTCGTTGCCATGGAATTGCCTTTGTGGGATCAGTCTATGTAAAGAACCTTTTTAACCGCTGTCCTGATTTTATCGAGATTGGGGATGGAGAATTTCTCCAGATCGTGTGCGTACGGGAGCGGAACATCTTCCTGAGTCACCCGCTCAACAGGTGCATCGAGATAGTCGAAGGCTCTGGAGGAGATTTCATGTGAAATCTGGGCGCCAACGCCTGCGAAGGGCCAGCCTTCTTCCACAATCACGAGCCGGTTGGTCTTCTTCACCGAATTAACGATGATGTCATAGTCCATCGGCCTGATCGTGCGCGGATCAATCACCTCGATACTTATGTTAAGCTCTTCCTGCAGAACATCCACGGCCTTGAGAACGACGAGTGCCAGGATCTTCGACCACGAAACGATAGTCAGGTCCTTGCCTTCCTTCTTGATCTCGCCGACTCCCAGAGGGATCGTGTATTCGCCGTCCGGAATCTCCCCCTTGTCTCCATACATGACTTCGCTCTCGATGAAGACGATCGGATTATCATCCCGGATCGACGTTTTGAGCAACCCTTTGGCGTCCTTGCAGTTTGAAGGCATGACAACTTTGAGCCCGGGAAAGTGCGCATAGATCGATTCGAGCGCCTGCGAATGAGTCGCTCCGAGCCCGTGTGCGGCTCCGCCCGGTCCCCGGAAAACGATGGGGACGTGGAAGTTTCCGCCCGACATGGAGAGCATCTTGGCGGCGTTGTTGACAATCTGGTCATACGCGACAAGCGAGAAGTTCCACGTCATGAACTCCACAATCGGTCGAAGTCCCACCATCGCGGCGCCGACCCCAACGCCGGCAAACCCGGCTTCCGCAATCGGTGTGTCAACGATGCGCTTGGCCCCCCACTTCTGCAACAACCCCTGACTCACTTTGTATGCCCCTTGATAGTTCGCTACTTCTTCGCCCATGAGGAATACCCGCTCATCACGAGCCATTTCCTCGTCGATTGCCTGGTTGATCGCTTCACGCAAACTCACAATGGCCATGAGTTATTCCCCCTTCCCTTCGATGTAGACATCTTTCCAAAGTTCCTCAATGGGGGGTTCCGGGCTGTTCTCAGCGAATTCGACGCACTCTTCGACAATTGATTTGATGCGTTGTTCGGCTTCGTCAATAAATTGCTCTGTGATGACGCCCTCTTCTTTCAGTGTCTCGCCGAACAGAAGGATGGGGTCTGATTGCTTCAGTCTCTCGACTTCGTCTTTTGAGCGATAAACGCCATGAACCGGATCGGACATCGAATGACCGCGAAAGCGATACGTTTCTATCTCGAGGAGAGTGGGCTCATACGTGGTTCGGGCCCGATCTGCAGCCACTTTCACTTTCTGATATATTTCGAGGACATCCATCCCGTTCACAACTTCGCTCGGGATGTTGTAGGCAATCGCTTTCTTGTGAAGATCCTGGACTGCAGAAGACCGCTCGACCGCTGTACCCATCGCGTACTTGTTGTTTTCAATGATGAAAATGACCGGGAGTTTCCAGAGTCCCGCCAGATTCAGGGCCTCGTGAAAGGCGCCGATATTGGTTGCTCCGTCCCCCATGAAGCAGAGGCACACCTTCTTTTCACCGCGGTACTTGATGGCGAAACCGACGCCGGAGGCAAGTGGTATGTGTCCGCCGATGATCGCGTGTCCGCCAAGAAAGTTCGTTGCACGGTCAAAGATATGCATTGACCCGCCTTTTCCCTTCGTTGTACCGGTATACTTGCCGAGCAGCTCTGCCAGGATAGCTTTCGGGTCAACGCCCTTGGAAATCGCCTGCCCGTGATCCCTGTATGCGGTGATGACGTAGTCATCCGGATTGAGTGCCCCCTTGATGGCCCCCGTTGACACCGCCTCCTGGCCGTTGTAAAGATGGCAGAATCCCATAATCTTGCCCATCCCATAAAGTTGGGCGCACTTTTCCTCGAATCGGCGAACAAGGAGCATGTCATCGTACCAACTGAGGAGGGTTTCGCGTGACAGGCCGAGCAATTTCGAGTGGCTTTGTTTCGGAGCGACCGCTGCAGTACTTTTCATTATGCTTTTTTCACTTCGAATTGACAGTCGTAGATTCTTTAGTACACTGCCACAAATATAAGAAGAAATTGAATAAAATCAAAAATGAGAATTGCCTCGTCGTGTCGCCTCAAGCGAGCTATGTCAGATAAATTGACCCTGGTAGGAAGAAGGGATTCATCAAGCAGGGGCGAACTACGCGATGATCAAACGAATGATCTACTTTCGATACCGGGAAATAAATTCTTCCACTTCGGGGATGCCGCCCTGAAAAATCAGATACCCGTTGCTCGGTTCGCGCTCGGTGATTTCTCCCGCAATCGGAGTCAACATGATTTCACGGACTTTGGCGAGATCCTGCGTTTGGCCGAGGGCCCAGCCGAGTTTCACATAAGCGACCTCCGGTAACATGTTTGCTGACGGTATGACGCCGAGTTCCATCATGTCACGTCCGGTGTCGTACACGTACATCTGCACGTAGCCCCAGAGAGTCTGGACCGTCATGAATACAGCGATATTTTTCTCGTGTGCCCGCTTCAGTGCTGGATAGAGCGGTTTGTTGACGTGCCCCAATCCGGTTCCTGCAATGATAATACCTCTGTAATCATTGTCGATGAGCGAGTCAATGATGTCGGGCTTCATGTTCGGGTAGTAGTACACAATACTGACTTTCTCTTCGAACGCTGTATTCACCCGTACGTTCTTGTCGGCCCTCCGGCGCAGGTAGTCCTGGCGCAACGGCGTAATGGCGTCGCGGCTGACCATTGCAATGGGGATGTCTCCGATTGTGCGGAACGTTGACCGGTAGCTCGAATGCATCTTCCTGACACGGGTCCCGCGATGAAGAAGGCCGTACTGATCGGATGTAGGGCCGAACATGCAGACTGTGACCTCGGCGATATCGCTTTCCGCCGCGGTCTTCACGCTGTGCATGAGATTGAGTGCGGCATCAGAGGAGGGCCGATCGCTTGATCGCTGCGAGCCCACCATGACAATTGGCACCGGTGAGTTTTGCACCATAAAAGAGAGAATCGCAGCCGTATGATGCATCGTATCGGTTCCATGGCCGATGACGATTCCCTGAACTCCTTTTTCGATTTCCTGGCCGATTGCCTGGGCGGTTCCGATCCACTGTTCGGGTCCCATGTTCTCACTGAAAACACCATAGAGTTTCTGTGTTTCGAGATTGCAGATGTCTGCGAGCTCGGGGACTGACCCGTAGAGTTCGCCGGGGGAGAAGGCCGGGATGACTGCGCCGGTCCGGTAATCCAAGCGGCTGGCAATTGTTCCGCCAGTCCCGAAGAGTTTCACGCGGGGTTTCGCAGGATCGTACGGAAAGTCCTTCTCCGGGATTTTGTAGTGTGCCTCTTTGCGCCCTTGCACCTGAATCGATTGAACGCTGGCCGCAGCCACTCCGACATTGTAACCGCTCCGAAGCTTCACAACGATATGGTGCGGGTCCGCAGTTTCGGACCGGGGGAGTACGATGCCAGTGAATGACCCACTCACGGTTTTGATCTCGACATCGCTCCACACCTCCGCATTGTACGATTTGAGCGTATCAAGCGCCTCGCCGCGATAACCTCGATAGTTGTCGGTTGTAGTCATCGCCGTTCCTCCGCACCGTTCCCGAGAATATTCTCCGACAATGATCTTCCGTTCACCTTTCCGCGTATCCGATTCATGACCATTCCCATAAGCACATTGTGTTCGTTTTCAGGGTGACGCAATGTGACTTCCGAAAGTTCGTGCCTGGTGCGATCGATCAACGCGGTCAACTCTTCGTCCGAAATCCTATACAGTGAGGTTCTCGCGAACTCGTGACCCCGGGCCGCATGCATGAGGACACCCAGAAAGCCCTCCCGCGCGAGCAAGCCGTCTTTGTGTGCAAGGAGAAGTTCCCGCATGGTGTCGATTGAGAAAGTGACACGTCGTCCGATAGCCTTCGCGACACGTTTGGGCAACTGGATCAATGTGACGGCGACAAGCGTAGGAGGCAGTTTCCACTCTTTCACAGCTGCCGCGAAAAGAGGCGCAAGGGGGGAGTAGCTGAGTGGTTCGATGACGTCAGCCGGAATGCTGAGCGATCTGTACCACGACTCGTTGTCCCAGAAGGGCGCAGGCACGGAGGTTCTGATGGTTGAGAGGTGCGCCTGAGTGATTCTGCGGGGTGGGAGATCTGTGTCCGGGTACATGCGATCCGCACCGGGGAGAATTCGCTCAAAGCCGTTCGTGCCATCGCGGAGTGCCTGGCGTGTTTCGGAGGGAATTCCGATCGCGGCTTCCCTCGCTCGAATGACGATTTCTGCAGCCCCCGATGTCACGTCCTGCTTGCTTCCCCAGACGAGGACGATGGTGTCATCGTCTGTCGCGCCGGCGGATTTCTTCAGCAGCTGCCATTCGGAGGAGGCGAGTGTCTCAGAAGGGCTGTCCGAATGCACAATATTCGGAAGGGTGGTAAGACATGAGATGACGCGCACCCGGTCGGAGATCTCACGCGAGAAGAACGTATCAGTCTGCGTTTGCCAACGGAGCAGACCCTTGAAACCCCTGAGGAGGACACAATGAACTTTTAATCCTTCGGTGATTGCGTTCTTCAACGGTTGATAGCGGGTCTTGCGCAGCAGTTTTGTTACTTCTTCGGTCTTCGAAGAGAAGGTCTCTTTCGTGATGCCGCGGCGATGGAGTTCGTCTCTCAGGCGGAGCAGATTGTATTGTCTCATCGCCTCGTGGTAGGTGAGAAGGGGAATATTGGGGATGCGCGGGACGCCTTTGATTTCGATACGAGTGCCGCCCGTGACGCTCACGTTCACATCCTGCCGCGCTGCGCCAATCCCTGTGCGCACCTTGCCTGTGCTCCTCACAAGTTTGCGGAGGATGTCGGCCACTTCGGCGACTTCCTGAGGGGTGCGCATTTCTGGGGCAGTGACCGACTCGATCAGCGGCATTCCAAGGCGGTCTGTGAGATAGACCCGGAGATGGCCTGTATCGCTCACTTCCCGGCATGCATCTTCTTCAAGACCTAGCTGGACAATGTTGATCCGCCGGTCCTTGTAGGGGATGCTGCCGTCGACTCCCACTATGGTAGTGCGTTGAAAGCCGGTTGGTATGCTGCCATCCAGATATTGTTTTCTGGCGATGTGGATCTCGTCCACCATTGCGCAGCCGTATAACAGGCCCACCTCAAGGGCGATATCGAGTGCCTCGTCGTTCAATTCGAAGGGGGGCGTATCGTCCATTTCGTATGTGCAGACGGTTGCGCGGTTGATCTGGTAAATGATCTCTTTCCTGGTCTTGAACTCCATCAGTGCCGTGCCATCGTACTCGCCCAGTTCGGAGAGGGTGGGACGCATGTGGCGGAGAATTTCGGCGTTGAAAGAATCGCTGTACAGGCCCGCAGGGCAGCGGCAGAAGAGTTTTTTCTTGGTGAGCAGTTGCTGATGGATTTCGAGTCCTGACTTGAAGCCGACAGCAGCATAGTCGCTTTCAGTCATCTCGTTGAACGGCTTGAAGGTCATAGTGTCGCGTTTATCGAAAGCAGGGTTGATAGGCTGCTGGCAATCAGGTGAGAAATCAAGTTGAATTTACGAAACAAATCTGCAAAATCAACAAGTGTAGGGGAATCGGCATTCCCGATTGTGAACACGTCTTTTCACTTTGATCGCGAATAGGAGAATTGAAGGATTTGACGGATGGAATCGTCGGCCGGTGCGACGTTTTCATCAAGGCATTGCTTCTGATGTGCTCGAATCCCGGTATCCTCAGCCATCCGTTTGCACCTCGATGCACCCGGGAGAATATCCCGCAGTTGAAACGAAGAAGCCCCGCTAACGGGGCTTCTTCATTCGTGGATCTGCTGCATTTAGGGTAGCTTCTTCGGCCCCTCAACTGAACTCAGCGAAGCCCGAGTCATGAAGTACCCGATCAAGACGATGCCAATCAAGCTTACCAGGTACGAAGGGGAGTCGAAGACCTTGAAGAGCTTGATGTCAGCAAATGCGAGTCCCGCGAACAGCAATCCGAGCAACGCTTCACCCGCGATCAAACCCGAGGCAATCAGTATGCCCACGTTGTCCATGCTCTCTTTGCGCTCTCCTTCTATTGACCTCTTCGCCGCGATCTTGTCCACCAGCCCTTTCATCATGCCGCCGAGGAAAATGGCGAACGTGGTGTCGATGGGGAGGTACATGCCGACACTGATAAGCATGGGACTCTTCACTTGCATCATGATCAACGCGCATCCCATGAACATGCCGACAATGATAAGGATCAGTTCGGTTTTTGCCTCGACAATGCCGCGTCCAACGACGGCCATCAGGCTTGCCTGAGGGGCCGGAAGTTTCTCCCCGCCGAACCCTGCCTGTGCGCCGAGGATCTCATTTTGTTGCTCAGGCTCGAGAAGCCTGATGTCATTGATCCTGTATTGTTTGCCGGCCAGTTCGGGATTCTTTCCTTTGTAGACGACCGTCGCCACCCCGCTCTTCTCCAGCTTCTCGAGTTCATCCCCCACGACACGTTTGATGTCGCCGAGGTGGAGGAGCGAAAGAATGAGAAACATTACTGACGCAGCTGCTGTGATCCCGAACAGATCGCCGATCTGCATTTTCCAGGGGGTGCATCCCAGTATGTGCCCCGCCTTCAGATCCTGCATCATTTCGCCCGCGACCGAAACGCTCGTGCAGGTGAATGCAGCGACGCCAAGAACCGCTGCAATCGCGGCTTCTCCCTTTAGTCCAAATCCTACCATCAGGAAAGCAACAACGATAAGTACTGAAACCGTCAGACCGCTGGTTGGATTGTTGCTGACGCCGATGATGCCGACGAGATAACCTGACACTGCCGCGAAGATGAAGCCAAGTACCAGCATCACCACTGCAGCAGCCGCAGCCGGAAGAGGCGCTGCTGTGAAGTAACCGAAGATGAAGAACATCAGAACGGTGATGAGCCCGATGGCAGGGAGCGACCATCGGATGCTGATGTCCCGCTCAGTCCGGGGGATTCCGGCCTCGCCGGCAGAAGATCTCCTGATGTATGAAAACGATCTTGTTATACCCGTGAAGAGGCTCTTGCGCATCTTGTAGAGTGTGTAAAATGCACCGACGAGCATTCCGCCGATGGCGATGTACCGCACGATGTTCTTCCAGACGTATGTTAACTCCGCTACCCAGTCTGTGACAGCCGCGGGGTTGTCCCGATGGATAAAGTATGCGATAAGCGGAGTAAGGAGTCCCCATGCGAGCACGCCGCCGGCGAAGTTCAGGGAGCCGAGCTTGGGACCGATGATGTATCCAACAGCGAAGTACGCTGGGTTTACACCGGGTCCGCGCAGGAGCAGGTTCCCCTTCGTGAGACTGACGATCTGTTGCCAGCCTCCTGCGATGAACTTGAATTCCACGAGCGCTTTGAAAAACGCCCCGATCCCCATTCCGGCGAAGAGGTATTTCGAGTTCTGAGTCCCTTTTTGTCCCGACTTGTGGATCTCTGAGGCGGCTATGGATTCCGGAAAGGGGAGTTCTGCATCCTCGACAAGAACACGACGCAGGATCGTCACGAACATGATTCCGAGGATACCGGCGACGATAAGGACGACAGTTGAGATCAGATAATGTTCGAGCGTGAAGAACTGAGGCCAGGCAGAAGAGATGAAGAACGCAGGCAGCGTGAAGATGGCGCCGGTGGCGACATTTCCTCCGATCGACCCTACGGTCCTTGCTGTGTTTTCTTCAAGCAACGTCCCTTTCATGGTTTTAAGGACGGCCATGCCGATGACCGCGGTGGTGTACGTCGCGGCGATTGTCATTCCTGCCATCAAACCAAGATATGTATTGGCAGCTCCGACCACGACGGCCATTGCCACTCCGAGAAAAACGGCTCTCAAAGTGAACTCCGGCATATCTGATTCGGCTGGAACGAACGGTGTGGTGCGTTGATTCTCGGTCATGGGTGTGAGTTGGTTTGTGGTAAAAGGAGGGATTGTAGATCTCAATCCCGGATGTCTGAAATGACCTTCCAGATCATCCGGGATAACGGTGATCTTTGCTACTGTGCTTGAATGATATCGCGAACTTTTTCTGTTATGGCTCGGAAGTCAATCTTCCCACTTCCAGTTTTTGGCATTTCTGAAACGACCACGAACTTGCTTGGCAATGCAATGTTTGGCAGGTGCTCCGCCATTTTCTTCAACGTGGCTTTGTCGTCAATCGGTTGAGTGACGGCGGCGACGATTTTGGCCCCGCGAAGCGCGTCTGGGACCTCAACAACACAGCACTCGACGTCAGGGGGGAGGAATTTTTCAAGGACATCCTCCACCTTGATCAATGACACCATCTCACCGGCAACTTTGAGGAACCGCTTCAAGCGCCCGACGTGCCAGAGATAGCCTTCGGCGTCAAGGAATCCCATGTCGCCCGTATCGTACCATCCGTGCCGGATGCTCAGAGACGTCTGTTCAAAGTCATCGAAGTACCCCTTCATCACATTGTCACCCTTGACAAGGATCTTGCCTATCTCTCCGACTGCACACGGCTCTCCAGTTTCATAGTGCTCCAGCCTGACCTGAACTCCCTCGATTGGTCTCCCGACGCTTCCCGGTCGATTGAATTCGAGAGTGTTCACTGTTATTGCCGGGCTTGTCTCTGTCGTTCCGTACGCTTCCAATAAGATCTTGTCGTGCTTGTCCATGAACCCCTTTCGCAGTGCATCGGGGCACTTGTCGGCGCCGCTGAGAAGGATCCGGGTGGTCGCGAAATCTCCTGGCTTCGACGCTCTGAGATAACCCCAGAAAAAGGTGGGTGTTCCTGCCACCAGGGTTATTCGCTCCTCCCGTATGATTTCAGCGACGGTCTTGAAATCGAGCGGGTTTGCGTACGTCACGATGGTCATGCCCATCGAGAGCGGCACCCATAGGTTTGCCGTTTGGCCGAAAACATGGAAATAGGGGAGGTTCGCGAGGAAGATATCATCAGACGAGAACGCAAAAGCTCTTATGAGGCTCTCGTAGTTCTGGGTGATGTTGCGGTGTGTGAGTTGAACGCCTTTCGGCTCTTTTTCACTCCCGCTGGTGAACAGGATGAGCAGCGTGTCGTCATCTTTTCCCTGGTGGACGGAACTGACAACGCGCTCTGCCGGAAGTCCGGCCGTGAATGCCGCTTTGATCTTGTCAAGGATCGAAACGGATTTCATCACATCTTCGAGGAATACCATCCCTTCGATGGGGCGGCAATTGATCTTCTCCAGAAGGGCTTTCGAAGTAATGATGGTTTTGAAGGCGCACTTTTTCTGGGCAAACTCGCAATTCAGCGCAGCGCCGGTGGAGTAGTTGATCATGACAGGAACCCGGCCGCTCATCAGAGTGCCGAGGATCGCCAGAACGGAGCCGGCGGAATTGGGAGGGCGCCGATCAATGCCCGCTTGTACGTCAGTCGGCGGTTCAGAGTTCTGTCAATAATGGCGAGCTTCGATTCGTACTTTTTTGCCGTGCGAATGAATTGGTGGTGCAGCAGCATGTTCTCTCCGTCTTTAGATATGTTGCCGGGACCGGTGGCAGAAGGTTTGCAAAAATAAGAACCTTTGAAGTGAAGGGCAAGCGAAAACCTGCGAAGTGACAGAAATGCGATAATCGCCGCTTGCCATATCTCGAGAGGGCCCTATTTCAAGCCTGACGAGGGTTTCACGGTCCGAGCAGCAGGGAGCTCTTTCAGCGGCGACACTTTTCCGTTCCTGAAGGCTGCTTTCAAATTGTTGGCGAGGGAATCCGTTACAGAACTTGGGACTATTCTCTCGAATGTCAGCGGGCTTATGCCGTTCTTGTAGGTGAAGTCGAGATCGAGGAGTTTCCCGCGGCGAATAGTGAGAGCGGGGGAGACATTGAACCACGACAGTGACACAGACCCCTTGACGTTGGCGGAAGCTGCTGCGGTTGCGTTGAAGTACCCGAACTTCGGCTGATTCCTCACTCCATTGAAGGTCATCACACTCTTGTCGAAAGCAATGGTCAGGCTCAACGACCCGACGCTCTTGAACCCTTCGGCGAATATTGGAAGGATTAGAGAAGAACCTGGTGCAGCCGTAGTGTCGGGAAGATTGAGTTTGACCTGCCCGAATGTGATCCCGGCGAGGAACAGCAGGATAGCAACTTCGATAACTCTTCTGTGCATTAAGACACCCTTCTTGGTATGCGAAGCGTGACTCTTGGGCAAACGGTTGACTCCGACCGTGAGTCAACGCTTCATCAGAATGATACGAAAAAAATAGCGTTTATTGAAGGGGAGGTGTGATCAGCGCCAGGCCCATGGATTCCCAAAGTGTCGGAGATTCGACAGGCCAAGCCTGATCTACGCTCCGGCGCAGAATACTTTATTTTGCTTTCGGCGAGCCGATTGGCAAGACATCCCGTCCAAGTGCTTCCCTCAGGACTTCCGCCATAGCAAGATAGATCGCTGATGTGCCGCAAAGAATCCCTTCGTATCCTGCAACAGTCCCGATGATACTGCTGCCTGTCCAGTCCCTTAGAGCCAGGAGCATGAAGAGGATAGTCAATGACAAGAATATGAACCGGATGGCTTTGTTCTTGCCGAACGTGCCGAGCCACATGAAGAAGGTGAAGACGCCCCAAACGAACAAGTACCATCCCATGAATACTACGTTGTCGACAAGCATGTCCTTGACAAAGGTTCTCATGATAAGGATGAAGACGAGTGTCAGCCAGAAGCATCCATACGAGACAAAGGCGGTGAGTCCGAATGTGTTTCCTTTCTTGTATTCGAGTACGCCTGCAATTATTTGCGCAATCCCGCCATAGAAGATCCCCATGGCCAGAATCATTGAGCCGATGGGAAAGAATCCTGCGTTATGAATATTGAGAAGCACTGTTGTCATGCCGAAGCCCATGAGTCCGAGGGGCGCCGGGTTAGCGAGTTTTCCAGATTCCATAGTGACTCCGTTGCTCATGATGAATGAAGGGAGATACCGCGAAAGACACCGGTGGAAACGAGAAGGCAGAGGTCGGTGAGGAATCGCACCTGAAAATACGAACGCATAAGCAACGATGCAAGAGCCTTATCGGAAAACACCGTAATCACGGCCTCCGGGCTCTGGAAATGTGCAACGGGCGAACGATGCGCCCGAGAACCGTCGGGTCATTCAACCGCCTGCCGTCCCGACTTGCCTTTCAGCGCGAACTGCAGTAGTTTTGAGGCAAGGCTGTTCCCTCAGACCATCGGCAATATCCAAGAACCGGAGTACGTTATGACTCGAATCTCGCGTGGCTTCCTCGCAGGCATACTGGTCCTGCTTCTCAACATCTCACTAACCGCTCAACAGTCGAACACGGTTACATCGGCAAGAGTCGGGATGTCTGCAGAGCGGCTTCAGCATCTCACGGATCTCCTCAACGGCTATGTGAATGAAGGCAAGCTCTCCGGCGCAGTTGCCCTCGTAGTGCGCCATGGGAAGGTGGCGTACCTGAAGGCCGTCGGGTATCGGGATATCGAATCGAGGTCGCCGATGACCGACGATGCTATCTTCCGTATCGCTTCGCAATCAAAGGCACTCATCAGCCTTGGTGTTATGATCCTGCAGGAAGAGGGAAAGCTCCTCATCTCAGATCCTGTCGGAAAGTATATCCCGCAATTTGACTCGACTACTGTCGCTATTGCTAAAGAGGGAGGGGGATACAACGTTGTTCCGGCAAAACGAAAAATATCCATCAGGGATTTGCTCACTCACACGGCCGGGATCGGCTATGGTTCCGGTCCTGCGGCTGACAAGTGGAAAGAGGCGGGAATCCAGGGGTGGTACTTTGCCGACCGCGACGAGCCAATCGCATCGACCGTGCAGCGGATGGCAGCTCTTCCGATGGATGCCCAGCCTGGAGAGAAGTTCGTCTATGGATACAACACAGATATCCTCGGGGTTGTCATCGAACGGGCATCAGGCAAGCCGCTCGACGTTTTCATGGAAGAGAGAGTTTTCAGACCGCTCGGAATGACCGACACATATTTCTATCTGCCGAAAGGAAAGGCGTCACGGCTTGCCACAGTATACTCGTCGGAAAAGAACGGCCCAGTGACACGGGCCGCTGACCCCGGGAAGATGATTGGACAGGGGATGTATGTAGCCGGACCGCGCAAGAGCTTCTCGGGAGGAGCAGGAATCCTCTCCACAGCCCGTGACTATGCAGCCTTTCTTACTATGGTACTCAACAAAGGTGTGCACAACGGAAAGCGTATCCTCTCGCGGAAGAGCGTCGAACTCATGACTGTCGATCACCTGCGGAATATTCCTTACGCAGATGGCGCGGGATTCGGTCTGGGCTTCGAGGTCACAGACAAGCTTGGTGACAGAGGGAGACTTGGATCGGAAGGTGAGTTCGGTTGGGGAGGTGCGTATCACTCGACGTACTGGGTGGATCCGAAAGAAGACATGGTGGTGGTGTACTTCACCCAACTAATCCCTGCGGGAGGACTGGATGATCACGGGAAACTGAGGGCGCTTATTTACCAGGCAATCGTGGACTGAAGCAGGAGGATTGTCAGGTCGGCTTACTGTCCAACCGAAAAAGGTCCCCACGAAGGGGACTTTTTTCGTTCTGCGTGGGCTTGTGCCCGTGATTTGATCGATATCTCTTTGCCAATTCAATTTCGTTGCGTGTGGCTGAGGAATGTGCCTCATTGGCAGGGATCTCTTTATATCTGAGGCACTCTATGTACTATAGCCCGATGAGAAATCACCGGCGGTCGATTAGGTTAAGAGGATTCGACTACACGCAGGCCGGTGGATACTACGTTACCCTTTGCGTGAAGGACCGGAAGCCTCTTCTGGGGGAGATCAGCCAAGGTGGTATCCGACTCTCAACGATCGGAGAGATCGTGAAAGGCTGTTGGGAGGAGATCCCGGGTCATTTTCCCCACGCGACCCTCGATCAATTTGTGATAATGCCCGATCATATGCATGGGATTATTGTTCTCGTCGATCAAGTCGGGACACGGCCTGCCGTGTCCCGACAGAAGAATGTCTTGCCTCGAAGGTGCGAGCAATTCAGCAGGCCTGTGAGTGGATCCTTATCGACGATCATTCGCTCGTTCAAATCTGCATCCTCAAAGCGAATTCATTCTGAAGGCTGCTCAACGTTTGCCTGGCAATCTCGTTTCTACGAGCACATCATCCGAGACGGTCAGGATCTAGGGCGTATCCGAATGTATATCATGAACAATGTCAGCAAATGGTTCGAGGAGAATGAGAACCCGGGAAATGATTTGGCGAAGGAGGCCTAGATGTCCGCCATCTAGATGGGCGGACAGGATAGACAGGAGTCTCTGGCCGATTACAGGAAACAAAAACAGCCCCTCGGGGTGCTGTTTTCGTTTCTGCGGGGCTGACCCACCTGCGCCCTGAGAAACGGGCTTCGGAGGGCAATCGAGACACAGCGATGTCAGGACGATACACGAAAAGAAATCCCCCCAAAGAGGGGGGATTCTTTTTTTTGCGGGGCCGACGAGACTTCCCGATGGCCTAGTGGCCATCGGGACGACCTCCTGCGTCACGAATCAGCTTTTCTATGAAGGCACGGCTTTTCATCTTCTTAATGTGGCGTTCGAATTCAAGCGCCTCAGTTTTTGTGGGGAACTCCTTTGCCCAGACCAGCCTCCACGGTCCTTTGCCTTTGGTGGAGATTGTCCAGCCTTCGTTGTGCCGTTGACATCTTAGAACAGGGTCATGCGATGATCCTGCATAAAAGGAATGATCGGAGTCGCTCTGGACTATATAGGCGAAGTGAGGCATGCAGCAGTCAAATGAAAAAGCCCTCCAGAGGTGAGGGAGGGCTTCTTTTTGCGGGGCCGACGAGACTCGAACTCGCGACCTCCTGCGTGACAGGCAGGCGCTCTAACCAAACTGAGCTACGACCCCATGAATTTTCACTGCTTGAATCACCTGGCCCTGAGCGAGTGCCGTTTGTTGGCACGAGCCGAAGGGCTGAGCTACGACCCCATGTATTTTCAGAGTTGGAACCATCTAGCCCTGAGCGAAGCCCGTTTTTTGGGCTGAGACGAAGGACTATGACCCGGAGAAATTTAGGTTTTTCCCTGGTTTGTCGTCCGCTAGGAACCATTTGTCAGGTTTTTAATATAGCAAAACGGGTCTCGATTTGCAAGAACTTCTTGCGTGACCCGTTGTGAAACACCCTAGGGAATCCGTCCGAGCATCCTGTATGCAGAGAAAGCCGAAATCAGTTTGACTCGTGCTACTCAGGGAGCACAGCTTGCACCGTGCCGTGCTGCTGCGGCAAATCCTAATCCGATGTTCATCGAGTCAGCCAGCAGGTGCAGAAGAAGCCATCCGTCACAACGGAGACTATCGACAGATAAGTCTGGCATGCATGAGGAAAACTGTGTGCCGCCAGAGTGGGTGGGAACCGCGAATCTTCTTCGTCATTTCTGCCATAACCAGGTGTACGATCCCCTCGCTTTTCGTCAAGCCGCCCTTGACTCATTCTGAGGCGACGGTATCAAATTGAAACAATAGAGGAAAACAAAGCTTGCGAAATTGAGCCGCATGCGCAGCATTTCGCTTGGCACATTACTTGCACATATTGGCGTAACTACTGAACATACAACGAAAATTGATTATCTCGAACTGACAATGAAACGACCGATCGTATACCGTGTTGCCAACGCAATCGTAAGATTCTTTTCCCGTCCATCCCTCTTCAGCCGCCAGTACAGTCTATAGAATCCTTCACCGGACATTAAGAAATCGCTGAGATTTCTCGGAGTGCTTCTTCTTACTTCAGCAGGAGCATCTTTCTCGATTGCTCAAACCGTTGTCCGACTCCGTCTCCCGCTTCGTTCACACTTAACCGGCAAATGTACACTCCGCTCGGAACCGGCCCGGCATTCCAATGAACCGTGTATGTACCCGGAGCCCGAATGCCCTCCACAAGGCTGGCAATTTCTCTTCCTAGAACATCATACACACTGAGGTTCACGAAGCTGTTGGCCAATAGCTGATAGCTAATAGCTGTTGTCGGGTTAAACGGGTTCGGATAATTCTGCATCAACTCGAACTGCCTTGGAACACCAGCACCGCTCACCTGCTCCTCCCGCACATTGGTTGTAATCGGAGTCGTGCTCATGATTATTCCACCATCACCGACCATCGTACCCTGCAGCGTGTTCCAAAACGACATCGCATTAAGAGTTGCATCTGAACCGCTCGATTGCACAGCCCATGTCGTGCCTCCGTCTGAAGTTTTCAGGACAGTCGAGCTGTCGCCGATCGCAATCCCGAAGCCCTGGTCGAACATTCGCACCGCACGCAACGCAACTTTGACGCCGCTTTGTCCTAGGCTCCAGTTGATGCCTTGATTCGTTGACCTTAGGATCGACCCGTTGTCGCCAACAGCGGTGAGTTGCCCTGCGAAGTTCGAAATGCCGAGAAGGGTGGACTGAAGTGGTGACTGTACTACAGTCCAGTTCTGCCCGGCATCGGATGATGTCAGCAGCCCGCCCTTTTCGCCGACGGCTGAAACTCTCAGTGAATCGGCAAATGCGACCGCATGAAGATAACGGAGAGGCCAGGTGTCGCCGCCGATCGTCGCACGGCTCCACGTCAGGCCGCGGTTCGTTGTGCGGTAGATCATGCTTCGGGATTCAAGCAGTATTGGAGTTATCATCGTATCCATCTTGCCAACGATGATGCCGATCTGAGGATTACTCGGATTGAACGCCACGGCGGTGAAGAAGTACGTGCGTTTGAGATTATCGCTGAACGACTGATCAGTCCATGTCGCTCCGGCATCCGTGGTCCGCAGCACCGTGTTGTTCCAACCGACGGCTGTGGCCGTGTTCGGATCGGCAAATGCGATGCCGCGAAGATGTGTTGTCTTTCCGCTCGTTTGATTCGCCCAGGTCGTACCCGAATTCGTCGTCCTCAAAACAAGTCCGGCATAACCCACGATTGTTCCCTTCGACTGATCTGTAAACGCGACGCCATAGAAGGGTGAACGCAAGCCCGATGTGAGGAGATTCCAGGTGGCGCCGCCGTCGACAGTGCGGAACACCTGACCGAAAATCCCGACGATCGTACCAACCGTGGCGTTCGTGAATGAAATGCCTGTAAGAGATGAAAACGTTGCGATGGGTTGAATGTTCCAGTTGGCTCCACCATCAGTTGTACGAAAGACGATGCCGTTTTCTCCCACAATCGTACCGGTCATTCCGTCTGAAAATGATACGGCACTCAAACGATTAAGCGTATTGCTTGATTGCGTGGTCCAGGTAATACCGCCGTCGGTCGTTCGCAGTATGGTTCCGAACTCACCTACGACAGTACCGTTGCTTGCGTCGGGAAAGGAGGAGCAGAACAGACGGTTCGTGGTCGGGATATTGCGGCGGCTCCAGCTTGAACCTCCATTCGTGGTTCTGAACACGGTGCCTGATGAACCCACGATGGTCCCGACTGTCACACTTGTGAACGACACAGAATAGTACGTGCTCGCTCCGCCTGGAAATTGCTGCGTCCAGCTTCTGCCGCCGTCAGTTGTGCGAAGAGCGAGTCCTGCATCGCCTACAATTGTTCCCGTAGTCGAATTGACAAACGCCACTCCATAAAGAGGCCCGGCCGTTCCGGCAGTGAGGGGCACCCAGGCCAGTCCGCCATCAGTAGTGCGCAATACTGTCCCGCCGTCGCCGACGATGATACCAGTATTTGCATCGATGAATGCCACTCCGTTCAGGTTCGCCGTCACGCCGGTGTTTTGGATGGTCCACTGACCCCCGCCATTGGTGCTCTTCATCACTGTTCCGCGGTCGCCCACGGCAACTACCAGACTGGCATTGATCGTCTGCACCGCACGGAGATGATTACCATGAGGCCGGGGATTTTGCCAGAACCAGGATTCTTGGGAGGTGGTGCTCGTCGACGAGATTATCAGGAACAAGACGAGCGCGAGAAGAAAACGAGAGAGTCTTTTCATAACGACCTCTGTGTGAGACTGGATTCAGAGAGTACAGGACGCTGAATTCTATAACTGGACCCCGGATTTCCTCTCACTCAACGGCGTGAAGATCGGCATATCATAGAACACAACAGGTTTCGAGCGTCGAGATTGAGTGTTTCGAGTTTGTTTCGGTTTTCGGGATTCGTTTTTCGGATTTCATTTCATGACTTTTAAAACCTCACTTTGAAGCTCACACGCGGCTGATTGATCGTTGACCGCATGGAATAGTAGTTCCTTGAGATTACGGAGCCCGTCCGCGCCTGTATGACCAATCCGTAGATGAGTCCGGCCGAACGATAGTTGGAGAGAAGTTGATTCAATCCTACCGCATTAAGTACCGTCTCATAGCGCGGCCCTGTAGCGCTTGTGCCCGTACTGGACCCCATGGGCAAACCAACGAGCGGCTGTTGATTGTACGTGAGACTGA
The DNA here is from genome assembly GCA_026390595.1 of Ignavibacteriales bacterium. Taxonomy (NCBI): domain Bacteria; kingdom Pseudomonadati; phylum Ignavibacteriota; class Ignavibacteria; order Ignavibacteriales; species Ignavibacteriales bacterium. The sequence goes on along the minus strand of JAPLFQ010000028.1, from coordinate 14,437 downwards.
AGTAGAACCATCCTGAAGATACAGCATACACGTCATATCCGATGGTGGTATAAGCCCCATCCGTGCAAAGGTCGAGAGTCCCATCGAGGAGCGTGACGCCAGGATCCTTCATGAAGGCCGGGAAATCGAAATTGATGTAGATGTGCTTGCTTATGCTTCCATAGTAGGTCGCCCCGATGTAACCATTGTTGGCAAGCGCCAAGCGTGCATTGATGAAAACGGAATATGGCTGCGCCTGGTCAACATACTGGTCAGCTGTTATCCTTCCTGAGATCACGGTGTCTCGCTGCAATTTGAAATCGGCGTGCGAGTCAGGTCCAGAAGGGGAGACGATTGCGCGAGCGGAGTAGTACCTCGTGTGCGTGACTATCAGGCTGTCGCTCTTGAGGGGGACATTGGAAATTTCGTAACGGCCGGCTTGGTCAGTAAGATCAGAAAGCATTCCGATCCTGACGGCTGCCCCCTGTATCGGGCCGTCGAGGATATTGCTCACGTATCCAGAAAGGGTTGTCCCGTTGAAATCCAGGTAGATGAAGTGCTTTGTGCTGGATCTGACTTCGATCGACTTCGAATACGGCTTGCAGTTGGGCCCTTCGGCAGAAATGATCTGAACTCCTTCGGGGACCCCGTGGAGTTCGTATGAACCGTCCGTTCCCGACATCGTGCTCTGTCCGCCGCACTTGACTGTGACCCCGGGAAGGGGATTCAAAGCTCCGATCAGCGTCGTCTTGCCGGAGACGGTCCATGTCCCGTTGCTTGACTGCGAAGGAGAGTCTAATGAGTTCGCACAGCCTAGAAGGAGCAGGACGACGAGCAAAGGAAGAAAAGTAAAGAATGCAGGATTGCTTTCTGTGTGTCGATGGATGTTCATGGTGAGGTTCGCGTTCTCAAATCCTAAACATTAAATCCGAAACTCGAAACAAATACCAAATCCGAATGTCTCAAAGTCAGAAATGACCAAGAGCAGAAGTGTCTTAAGCATTTCGTTTTTCGAGTTCGTTTGAGATTTCGGTTTTCGTTTTTCGGATTTGCGATGGCTTCTGTCTCCTCGGACGAGATCAGTACGTAATCGTCAGCGTCGCCGAAGGATAGAACGACAACATGTTGACCCGCTGTCCTGTCCGCCGGTCGAAGTAGAAAATGTTCTTGTTGTTGTACACGTTCAACAAGTCAGCTCCAACGTTCACGTCGAGTCCGAGTACCTGGAGGTTGTATGCCACGCTTACGTCCATCCGATGATAGGCGGGAAGTCTCGCGGCATTCTTCGGCCCGAGCATGATGTATGGTGACCCTGTCTCGGACTCAAACTGACCGGGCAACGCATTGTCAAGCGTCAACCGGTCGAAGTATCCCACCGTCTGCGAAAACGGAAATCCGGAACCGAACTCCCACTTCACGGTCGTCGTCAGCCCTCGCACGAGATGGCCAATTGCCATCAGGTTGATATGGTGACGGCGGTCGTACCGGGGATAGTAGACGAATCCTCCATTGTTGATCTTCGCCCAACTCAGAGAGTAGACTCCATAGAGATCGACAAGTGGAGAGTGGGAACGGAGCGTAACCTCTGCACCGTAGGAATCGCCGTCACCCTTGATGTAGTCAGGATCGGTGGCGTCGATCTTGTCCCGATTGTAGACGACCAGAGAATTGTACCGCTTGTAATATGATTCGAAATTCAACGAAGCCTGTTCTGTAATGCTTCCGGAGAGTCCTATGACGTAGTGATCTGCCTGCTGGGGTTTCATCTCCCGCGGGACGCGAATCCATGCATCGAAGATCGATATCACGTCATCTTCGTTGCCGACCGTGAGCATTCGTTGCGAAAACCGTCCGTATGATGCTTTCGCTCTCCACGTTCCCAGCACGAGATAACTAGCATTGACACGGGGCTGTATTTCACGCAGGGCATCACCACCGTCAAAGAGAGAACCGATTTCCACATGCAGTCCGCCGTCGATTGTCAGAGGCCCGATGGCTGTCGAATACCTCGCCCACGAGGAGACTTCAAGAAGTGAACTCGGGATTTTCTGCGCCAGACCCAGTCTATTCACGAATGAGTAGTCGAGCGTGGGGAAACTGAAATCGAATCCGAAGTAGTACATGTCTTGCGGACCCGTATAGACAGTAGCGTTAGCCCGTAGTCCTTGTTCCTTCACGGATGTCGAGGCCGCCGTGACGTTCCCGGAGACGCTTTCGCTCCGGCTGGCCGTATAATTGCTCACGTAGACAAGCCAGTTCACGAACATCCTGGCGCTCGGCAGGCCTGAGCCTGAAAGCGCAAATCCGTTGGTTCTCCACGAGTACTCTGGTTCAGAAGGGCTGCGGGAGGAGAGAATATCTCCGCTCGTCAGAAACGTGATGTCGAACTTCTGCACGCCTCCCGGCTGCGTCGAGAGCTTCGCCGTCGCGTCGTAGAACGACAGGGGAACATCCTGTCCGACGATGTTGCCGAACGTGTGGGAAGAGATGGATTTACGGGCGTTGATCACGAACGACGACTTGGAAATCGCAGGTCCCTCAATCTCAAACTCTGACGAAAGGAAATTGATGTTTGCACGGGACGCAATTCTGTCTGCTCTGCCGTCGCGGGCGGTAATGTTCACGACCGATGAGAGCTTGCCACCGTATCCCGGCGGGAATGCGCCAGTGTAGACTTCGACGTTGTCGACAACTTCCGGACTGAACACACTGTAGATTCCGAGGGCGTGGAACGGATAGTAGATCCTGATTCCATCAAACATGAACAGGTTCTGATCGCCTGCGCCGCCGCGTACGTAGAACCTCGAGCTGACGTCGCTCGTGGAAACGATACCGGGGAGAATCTTGAGCGACTGCAGCAAGTCCTGCTGGCCGGCGACCGGAACGAGCTTCAGGTCCTGTTTGTCGAGCACATGGACGCTTGTCGTCTTTGTCTCTATTTCCAGACGCTTTCTGGTCCCGGTTACGAGGACTTCTTCGTTCTGCACGGCAACAGGAGAGAGCTCGAAATTGAGCTCTACCGACCTGCCTTCCCGGACAACCACCGTCCGGACAGCCCTGATGTAGCCGATCGAACTCGCCGCAAGCTCATACGTGCCCGGCGGAAGCTTGGGAATGAAATAGAAGCCGAGGTTATTGGCGGCAGCTCCCCGCAGGGTACCAACGACAGAGATATTGGTGAACGGAATCCGCTGTTTCGTGAGGCTGTCCGTCACGACCCCGTAGACGTCAGTTGTCTGTGCGAAGAGTGCATTGACACATACTGTCAGAAGGATGAGGAAGATAAAGGCGGAGTGTCGCATTGAGAGTCGCATCATCGGTTTCCCCAAAAGTTCTCTGGTAAAATGTTCACGAGCGAGTCGAGGCTATACGCGCCGACAAGTCCAAGGCCATCGGTGACTCTTGAGATCATCGGTTCATCCAGCCGAATGGAAAACGGATCACGACTCGCGTGCACGATACTATAGTAGTCGTAGAGGTTCCTGTCGGCCTGGAGCAACACGAGTGTTGCCCATTTGAAAATGATCCTCGTAGATTTGTACTTTTCATTCACTTTGTTCAGTATGCCTTTGTAATAGCCATTGCGATAGATCAGCCCGATCTGCGAAGTGTTAGGGGAGACCCTCAGGTCAGGGTATTGTGGAATGTCGAGACTGTACTTCGATGAATCCGCGGACGAGACAGGGATCTCGACCCTTTCCTCGACCCACTCCGACCCTTTGAGAACGTCGTAGTAGATGAGCAGCCGCCCGACGTAGCCCTTCGAAATGCTTGACAGTTGCACAATGAATATGATGGGAGCGTCCTGCGGAGACCTGTCCGGGCGATCCAGCACCTGCAGCATCTCGGGAGAGAGCGTGATCCTCGGTTGATCGGGAATAATAATAGAGGCGGATGCCTGGCCGTACGAGGGGGATTGCACGATCACGCTGTACGATTTCCCGCGTTGCGGTGTGAAGCTGTTCAGGTAATATGTCCGGAGCGGAAACTTGTATCGAGTGCTGTCCGATCTCGCCAGAAGTGTGTCTCGCAGTCGGAACGTTTTGTTGGATTCCCGAATCGTGACGATTGCATCTCTCAGCACATTGTCCGAAGTGTACGAAAGAGGATCGTACTCGGGAGGCATATAGTTCGTCTGGACGCGAACGAATTGTACGTCACGGTCCGTGGAAAGCACGGAGAAAACGACCATCTTCTCGTCAAGTGAAGCCCGCGGGTCAAACGCCTCATTGCAGGCAGTCAGTAACGAGAACGACAGGCAAATCAAAACGAGGAGAATTCTCTGAGACATCGTGGTGCGATTGTCCAAACTATCGTTCTTGGTTGATACGTGTCTCTAACCCTCAGAGTCATTGCGAGCGATGCCCCGCAGGGGCGAGCGAAGCAATCTCACCAACGTATGCCGAGACAAAAGAGAGATTGTCCGCCTTTCTGGATCCCGCATAGAGGCGGATCCAAAGAGCGGGACTTCGGCAAGAAACGCCTCGCAATGACGTAGTTGGCGTTTTTGAGATGAATTGTAGCCAGAATACTCGACAATGGCAATTGACAGAACCTGCGGAGTTACCTCTTGTTGTAGACGAAGTCCTCCGGCAGGAGGTGGACGAGGGAGTCCAGCGCATAGGCCCCCACGAGACCGGTCCCCCCGGTGACATTCGAGAACATTGGCTCATCCAGTCGTATTGACTGCGCGTCGCGATACGCGTGCGCTACGTTGAAATAGTTGAAAAGGTTCTTGTCGGCTTGCAACACCTGAAAAACCACGCGGTTGAAAATGATCTTGTTCGATTTGTATCGGTCGTAGGAGATCGAACTTAGCGTCGCGGTATAAAGATAGTTCCTGAATATCTGGGCTGCGAAGCCGGTGGAGGTTCGCGCTATCATCTGTGGATAGGTGACATATTTCAAGCTCGTGAACTTAGGGTCGAGCGCTATGAGCGGGACTTCAGTGCGTTTGCTGGCCCATTCAGAACCTTCGAGGACCTCGTAATCAAGGAAGAGCCGACCGACGAAACCTCTCGTAATCGTCGAGAGCACGACATTGAACACCATTTCTTCGTTGCTGTTGAAACTGCCGGGGCTATCCAGGATCATTGGAACAGTTATCCCCATGCTGGGAAAGGATTTCGACGGAATGGTCGCAGAGGCAGAAGCAGATTCCACGCCGGGCGTTTGCACAGTGAAGCGGTATGTCTTGCCTGCCTGAGGCGAAAACGGGCTCATGACAAAAGCATGAATTGGAGACCTGAATCGGGAGGTATCCAGACGGGGGAGGGTGGTATCCCGGAAGCGGTAGGTGGATAGTCCGTCCGTCACAGTGACTTGAGCGCCTGGAATGGCCTTGTCGTCAACGACCGCCAGGGGGTCGAAATCCGGCGGCATATAATTGCGCTCGACCCGCACAAATTGGGCGTTTCGGTCCGTCGAAAGGACTGAGAAAACGACAAGCTGCTCCTGGAAGGGGGCTTTGGGATCGAAAGGCTGGTTACAGCTCAGGAGGAAGAGGGTCGCAAGAAAATTCAACAACAAAGAGGAGTATTTCGACATCGGCGCGGTTCAACTCTTCATCTGTGGATGGAACTACTTCGAGGATAGCGAATGTTCACTACCTATGCAAGTGTTGTCTGTCCCAGTCTCGGCGCGGCAAGGCATCGCCGCACCGGTTCAGCACGAGGCGCACTCGTTTGGCCTTGTGTTGGGAAGTTTGGCAAGTGCCATGCCCGTTCGGGTGCGTGAGAGCGCTCACACAGCCGACCAAACACGACATTCCCTCTTGCTTTTGCAGTCTTACAAACGCAAATTAGGGCAAGTTCGTCACGTCTTTCCCTGATTTTGATCACTGTTTTTCCAAGCTTGGATCCAGAAGATTTCTCCCACAACCACTACGGAGTACAACATGAAAATCAACCTGCTGAAGCTTTGTTTGATTGCCCTGTTGCTATTAATGGGCGCAAGCCTGGCTGTTGCTCAGGTTTCAGTTAGCATCGCTGATACTGCTGGTGTAAACGGGGCGGCATATACGCTCCCCGTGAAAGTGACTGGATTCAACCATGTCGGTTCCTTCAGTATTACGATCACATTTGACAAGAATGCTCTGACCTACAATGGCTACAGCGGCCAGCCCACAGTCGGGATTTTCAACGCGACATCGGTAACGAATGCCAACAACAATGGAAGCGTCTCCTTTTCATGGTTCAATATTTCTCCGGCGCTGAATATTGGAACTGGCACACTTCTTTCGGCTCTGTTCACTCACAAGACCGGTTATTCAGATCTCACTTTCAATACCTCTCCAAGCAACGTGACAGATTCACTCGGCAACAATATGCCTGGAACTTGGACTCATGGCCGAATCGCAGGTCCTCCGTCAACGGTCTCCTTGACAGCGCCGGCAAATGCTGCAACGGCTGTCACGGTATCGCCAACGCTGAGCTGGGCTTCACAGGTGATCGCGAAAACATACAGACTCCAGCTTGCGACGGATGCGGCTTTCACATCAATAGTACTCGACGACGCAACGATCACGACAGCGTCGAAAGCAGTTGGGCCGCTCTCCGGAAACGCAACCTATTACTGGCGCGTCAGTGCCACGAACGCAGGCGGAACGAGTGCCTATCCAACGGCGAACAGCTTCACGACGGTCGCTGCGCCTCCCGCTGCACCGACGCTCGTTTCTCCCGCAGACGCAGCAACAGGCCAGGCGACGAATGTCACCCTGAGTTGGTTTGCATCACCAGGTTCTGATGCATATCGGCTGCAAGTTTCCACAAGCTCGTCCTTCGCCACAACAGTGTATGATGATAGCACACTGACTACGACTTCAAAGGCGATGAGCGGCCTGCTGACGGCCACGACGTACTATTGGCGTGTCAAGGCAAAGAACAACACGCAGGGGACCAGTGCCTATTCCAGCATCAGGAGTTTCACGACGCTGGCAGGAACCCCGACCGTTCCCGTTCTGAGCTCGCCTGCAAATGCCGCAACTGGTGTCACGACCCCCGTGACGCTCACCTGGGGAGCATCGACAGGCGCTGTGACCTACCGCCTGCAGGTTTCCGCAGATCAGAATTTTGGCACCACGTTCTACAATGACAGCACTCTTACAGCGACATCTCAGAGCATCAGCGGGCTTGCGGCAAGCACGACGTACTACTGGAGGGTGAACGCGAAGAATTCGTCCGGCACGAGTGCCTATTCCGCCACGTTCAGTTTCACAACCGGTATAGCGGCACCAGCGGCGCCGACACTTATCGCTCCCGCGAATGTCGCAACTGGTCAAGCATCCAGTCTGACACTTACATGGACCGCTTCCGCGACGGCGACAAGCTACCGGGTACAGGTGTCCACAAGTTCCGCTTTCGCCACAACATTCCTCGATCAAAGCGGCGTCACGGGAACATCGCAAGCGTTGACCGGACTGGTTTCGAGCACGACCTACTACTGGCGTGTCAGTGCGGCGAATGCGGGCGGGACAAGCGCGTATTCGACGACGTTCAGCTTTACAACAGTTGTTGTCGTTCCGCCGACACCGACGCTTTCTGCTCCCGCAAATGGCGCCACGAACCAGCCGTTGACCCAGACTCTCAGCTGGAATCCGTCTGCCGGTGCAGCTGGCTACGGCCTACAGGTTTCCACGGATCAGAATTTCGGATCGACGATCTTCGATCAATCAGGGATCACGGGAACGTCGCAGGGATTAACCGGACTCGCGAACAGCACAACGTATTACTGGCGAGTGAACGCGACGAACTCAGGCGGCACGAGTGCCTACTCGACCGTATTCAGCTTCACGACGACTTCGGGTACCACGGGCCAGCTCGGCCTCAACATGCCTGATATGGTCGCGACGGTCGGCAGCGCAATCAACGTTCCTGTCGGGGTCACCGGATTCACGCACGTCGGATCATTCAGCCTGACGATCACGTTTGACAAAACGGTGCTCACCTTTACGGGAATCGCGAACCAACCTGCGTTTGGCATTTTCAATTCGACTTCCGTCACGAATGCAAACGCGAACGGCAGCATCAATATCTCGTGGTTCAACGTCTCTCCGGCGCTCAACATCGGCACAGGGACATTGTTCAACCTGCTCTTCAATTATGTCAGCGGAACGAGCGCTTTGACGTTTGCGAACACAACCCCGAGCAGCATCACGGATTCGCTCGGCACTAACATGAATTCCACCTACACAAACGGCAGAATCAGAGATGCTGCCAGCGTTTCGCCGGGCGCCCCGTCGCTCACATCACCCGCGAACGGTGCAACTGGCCAGGCGACAAACGTCTCCCTCAGCTGGTCAGCTGTCAGCGCCGCGACGAGCTACCGGCTCGTGGTGTCCACGGACCAGAACTTTGGCACCGCGGTCTACGATCAGAGCGGGCTCACCGGCACTTCCCAGGCGATGAGCGGGCTGCTGAATGGAACGACATACTATTGGAAGGTGAACGCCGCAAATACTGCAGGCGCCAGCCTTTACTCTTCAACCAGGAGCTTTACAACGTTGGTTGCTGCTCCGTCGGCGCCGGCGCTTTCTGCGCCTGCTGACGCTGCAACCGGATTGGCAGTATCGAGCACACTGAGTTGGACCGCATCAGCGGGAGCGGCCACTTACCGGCTGCAGGTCTCGACCGCTTCATCGTTTGCCACTACGGTTGTGGATGATGCGACGCTTACCGGAACTTCACGAGTCGTGTCAGGACTCCTGAACAATACGACGTATTACTGGCGTGTGAGTGCCACGAATGCAGGCGGAACCAGCGCTTATTCGACGGCACGCAGCTTCACGACGATCGTCGGAGCACCGGTTGCGCCGGTTCTTTCATCCCCAGCCGATTTGGCAACTGGTGTTGCATTATCAACGACATTGACCTGGAATGCCTCCGCCGGTGCGGTGACATATCGGGTCCAGCTCTCGACCGTTGCTGATTTTGCTTCAACGCTTGTTGACGATTCCACTCTGACAGGCACTTCGAAGGCTGTCGGTCCGTTGACGAATAATGCAACCTACTACTGGCGCGTGAACGCGAAAAATGCTGGTGGAACGAGCGCGTTCTCGACCGCTTTCAGCTTCAAGGCAATTGTGGCGTTACCATCTGCTCCAACACTTGCTTCACCTGCAGACACCTCCATCAACCAGCAGCTTACGACAACGTTGAGCTGGAACGCCGGAGCAGGCGCGACAACGTACCACTTGCAGGTCTCGGCCTCCGCAACGTTCGCGACGACCGTGGTCGACGACACGACGTTGACGACGACTTCGAAGTCGGTTACCGGCCTGGCTCTGAACACGACGTACTACTGGCGTGTCCGTTCCAAGAATGCCGCCGGTTACAGTGCCTACTCGTCCGCACGGAGCTTCAAGACGATCCGCACGACCGCAGTCGAGAAGCTTGATGGCTTGGTTCCGTCGGACTTCGTTCTGAGTCAGAACTATCCGAACCCGTTCAACCCGGCGACGACGATTCAGTATTCGCTCCCGGCGTCCGGCATGGTTACGCTGCGCGTTTATGACGTGCTGGGGAAAATAGTGTTTGAGCTCGTCAATCAATATCAGGCTGCGGGAAATTACCTCGTGAAGGTGAATGCGCAGAACCTGCCAAGCGGCATGTATCTGTATGAACTCCGCTCCGGCGCATTTGTTCAGACGAAGAGAATGATTCTCGAGAAGTAAGCTTCACATGTCAGGAGAGGCAGCGCGATTTCAAGCACCGGTTCCCGTATGTCCGACGCCGTCGACGATGGCGTGAATATTCGCCCGCTGGAATCCTCGGAGGACTTTCAAGCCTTCGAGGATCTCCAGAGGGAAATATGGGGCCAGAATGTCTCTGAGGTTGTTACCTCATCCCTGGCGAAGATCGTTCAGAGGATCGGAGGCATTGCAGCAGGAGCCTTCGATGTACGGGGAACGATGGTCGGACTTGTGTTCGGTTTCACAGGGTTCAGCAATGGACTCCCTGTCCATTGGTCGCACATGCTGGCAGTCAAAGATAGTCTCCGCGACTCCGGTATCGGAAGGAAGCTTAAACTCTATCAGCGCGACGTCCTTCTTCGCAACGGGATCAAAGAAGTCTATTGGACCTACGATCCTCTCGTTGCCCGTAACGCACACCTCAATTTTAATGCTCTCGGAGTCGAAGTCACGGAGTATGTTCAGGACATGTACGGTCCCGGCGAAGACAGCGAAATGTTTCGCGGAATTGGCACCGATCGGTTCGTCGTCGTGTGGCGGATTGATACCAAACGGGTTGAGACCATTCTTGCCGGTGCTCTTGGGCACGATGTGACAGGATTCATGGATGCTCCGTTGGCCGTCTCCAGGATCCATGCCGGTGCGCCGTGCTCGGTTCTTCAGAGACTGAACGTTGAAGTCGCCCCACGCGTCAGGATCGAGATACCTCCGGACATTCACGCAGTAAGAAACCTCTCTGCAGTGACCGCGGCCGAGTGCAGGCGGGCCACGCGTGAAGCGTTTCAGCATTACCTTTCTGCGGGCTATGATGTTCTTGGGTTCTACCGGGATGAACAAGCAGGCCGTTGCTACTATTGCCTATCCGCAAGGGAACAAGGTTGAGCGTGCGAATCGATTCCATCACTCTCCGCGAGATCCATCTCCCTCTGAAAGAGCCGTTCAGGATTTCTTCAGGAGTCACAGACATTCGAAGGATCTGCCTCCTCGAGCTCATGAGTTCGGAGGGAGTCATCGAATGGAGCGAGTGTGTTGCCGGTGAAGAACCAAACTATTCATACGAAACTGTCGATACAGCCTGGCTTGCTCTGCGTGAATGGATCGCCCCCCGCATTCTCGGGAAGGAAATCAAGAGCCCGCGGGAAGTGTATCCGTTGCTCGAGGCAGATTTTCGCGGCCACTCCATGGCGAAGGCAGGTGCCGAGATGGGAATCTGGGCGTTGTCGGCCCGGACGGCCGGAGTGCCGCTCTCAAACCTTCTTGGAGGAGTGAGAGGGGAAATCGAGGTAGGGATTTCGATCGGAATTCAGGAAAGCCCTCAGATTCTGCTCGAAAAGGTGCAACGCAGTCTCGAGCGGGGATACCGGAAGATCAAGATGAAGATCGAGCCGGGCAAAGACATTGAGTTCGTCCGCTTCGTCCGCAAAGCGGTGGGCTCGAATCCGCACCTGATGGTCGACGCGAACAATGCCTACGAAGAAAGAGACTTCGCAACGCTGTGTCAGCTTGACCAGTTCGATCTCATGATGATCGAACAGCCGCTGGCCTGCGATGACCTCGTACGCCATGCAAAGCTGCAGAAAATGCTCAGGACACCACTGTGTCTCGACGAATCCATCACGAGCGTCGAACGGGCTCAGGATATGATCGAACTTGGCAGCGGGCGGATTGTCAACATCAAACCCGGCAGGGTGGGGGGCTTTACGTCATCGATTGCCATCCACGATCTCTGTGCGCGGCACGGAATCCCGGTTTGGTGCGGCGGCATGCTCGAAAGCGGAGTCGGCAGGGCGCACAATGTGGCACTTGCCTCGCTGAAGAATTTCACCTTGCCCGGCGACATTTCTCCGAGCGACAGGTACTGGGTGCGGGATATCGTTCATCCTGAATGGACGATGGACACGGAAGGGAAAATCACCGTTCCGAGGTCGAAACCGGGAATAGGTGTCTCGGTCGACATCGGTCGCATTGATGAGCTGACGGTGCGTCGTGAAGTATTGCGTGTCTGACGTCTGTTGAGCTCAGCGGCTTGGTGACCTCACCCGTCTTTGTCAGTCACTTCCCAATATTGACCCCGCCGATTCTGCGCATCCCTCCGGACCGTTCCACACCTCTCTCAGCGTCTGGCTTTTCAAGATCCGTTTTCCGTTTCTGACCAACATCCCGAACTCGTACCACTTTTCTCCGGGATTGCGCGACACGTGCGCCACACGGAAAGGTAACCTGCGCATAACAACTTCTTAATTGACATTTGGCCATTTTCCATCCATATTCAGACTGTTCGACTTCGTGATTCTCCTCTTTATGGTATGAGTTCATCGCTGTCGACCGATCCTCGTGCATCGTGCTGGGAACATCGAGTCTCCCATAATTCCTGATGTCTTTGATAAGTGGCTTAGCAGGTGAATAACGTCAAATCTCACTGGATGCGTGCCTCTGTTCTGGCTCTGATATTGCTCATCGTCCTCGGTACCAGCACCGCCCCGGCGCAAGACAGGGGAGGCGCTCCGCTGAACAAGACGTCTGGCGACGACAATTCGAAGTTCACGAGCGTCGGGAATATCGCCCTCACTGTGACAAACTTCGGTGTCATCGGCCATGGCTTTCGTCTCTGGCCGCAGCAGCCCTCCATGCAGTACCCTCGCAGTTCAGGCATAGAGCACCTCTTTGTGGGGGGACTCTGGGTAGGAGCTGGCTCAGATGGGTCAGGCGGCGGGATGCGGGTGACAACAGGAGCTGTTGATGTTTCGTCGATTCGGGCCGGTGTCTCAGAGGGATTTGAATTTACGACCGGGACAGGCTCACGTGTTTTAGAGCGTTCATCGCTTCCGGATAACGCGTTCTACGATCCCCGGGCAACCAGTCATCAGGATTTTCTCGCCGATTTCACCGACGTCAACACGATAAACCCCAACCAGAACAACGAGCCGATTCCGAACCACAGCCCGCTCGGCATCGACGTTCACATGGAGTCGTACGCGTTCAACTTCTCGTTCGCCGATAATTTCGTCATCTTCAACTACACCATCAAGAACACGAACCGTTACGCTCTCGACAGCGTCTACGTTGGCATCTGGGCAGATCTTGTCGTACGGAACACCAACGTTACTCCCCCGACATCCGGAAGTCCGTTCTACAGCCATGGAGGATTGGGATACATCGATTCTGCTCATATCGGTTACGCATATGACTATGATGGAGATGGCGGGCTGGCTGACAACTACGCGGCGATCAAGTTCCTGGGTTCAACTCCGTTCAAAAATCAGACGATATACAATGCGTGGCAATTCAGGAATGGGTCAGATCCGACATACTTTTCCCCCTCGACCGATATCGAGCGGTATAGCAAGATGTCTATCGGCCTGATCCCCGCTCAAATAACAACGATCCCGAAACCGAGCAATTTCATGACGCTGGTCAGCGTGGGGCCATTCAGCCGTATCGCCGCAGGCGACTCGATCAATGTCGTGTTCGCGCTGATGGCAGCAAAAAAGAGGAGCGCTTCGCCGACGATCGATGATTCACCTGCCCAGAAAGTGAATTTGCTGTTGGCATCGGAGTGGTCGCAAAGGACGTACAACGGGGAAGACAGGAATGGTAATGGTATTCAGGACGCAAATGAGCGCTGGTCGACTCCCGGAGTGCCAAAGCGCTACTTCCTTCCGACGCCGCCTGATCCGCCGCACGTGAAAGTGCTGCCCAAGGACAAAACTGTCGAAGTGTACTGGGACAAGGTGGCAGAAGCCTCCGTCGATCCAATTTCCAATCAGAAGGACTTTGAGGGATATAGGATTTACGGAACGCCCGTAGGGTTTGATTTGACGGTGTCGCAGAACATCCTCTCAAACCTTATCCTCCTCGGAGACTTCGATAAGTCGGACGACAAGATAGGCTATAACACGGGTTTTGGATATGTCCGGCTCGCGGCTCCGGTTCAATTCCTGCCGGATACCACGCGCTACTCGTACAAGTTCGTCGTGCCGCAACTGCTGAATGGGTGGCAATATGGATTTGCTGTCACTGCCTATGATTCAGGCGACGCGACAACAAACCTCCAGAGCCTCGAGAGCAGCAAGCTCCAGACCCTTCGCCGCGTGGTTCCGGGTACCGTGGCAAACCAGAATTTCGACAAGCAGGTCGGTGTGTACCCAAACCCGTACTACGCCCGGGCATACTGGGATGGCGGCGCTGAACGATCTCGAAAGCTCTACTTCAACAACCTCCCACCGCACGCTGAAATCAGAATCTACACGCTCGTCGGAGACCTGATCGACCAGTTCGACCATGAAGCGACGACGTACAACGCAAGCGACATCCGGTGGTTCCAGACTTTCTCCGATGGCTCACAGCAACTCTCGGGGGGAGAACATGCGTGGGATCTCATCACGAAAAAGGATCAGGCTATTGCAACAGGTTTGTACCTCTTCACGGTCAAGAACAAAGACACGGGAGAGATTCAGAGAGGAAAGTTTTTGGTGGTCAAATAATCCAGGTTGTATTCTTGCATCAACAAGGAGGTATCCATGAATCGATGGTTGATACGGACATTACTTCTGGTGATGGTCCTGACTATCAGTCTATCAGTCGGGTTTGCCCAGAAAGCTGTTACGATTCCGCAGCTCCAGCAAGTGCCGCTGGATTCGCTGAAGAAGCTTGATACGCTGCAGGCCTCGACGACCGCTACGAAACTCGACAAGTCGCCGAACTGGCGCTTCGACAATGCGTTGGCAGACACTGTATCAGTGACAGGTGTCGTCATCGTAAAACCCGGAG
>JAPLFQ010000027.1 GCA_026390595.1 Ignavibacteriales bacterium | reverse complement strand
CAAGCTCATACTGATAAAGCCTCCCAAGCTCAAACGCCGCTTTCGCTCCCGCCTCGGTCTTGGCATTGGTGGTGTCGACGAGACGATACATATCGATAGCTTCGTCGAGCTTGCCGCTCTTTTCCTGCGTGAGGCCGAGCTCATAGCGGATTGTTCCCCGGTAACCGAGAAAACGGTAATCGGACTCCATTTTCCGAAGTACCGAGATCGATTGGTCGAACTTATCGCACAGCCGATATGCGATCGCCGTCTGCAGCTGGCTATCGTACAGAGAGGATTCATCCGGTGAGTACTTCTCGACATCAGCATACGCAAGAGCCGCCTTTTCGTAATCAGGCAGCGAGAAATACAGGTCACCAACCTTTATCTGGGCTTCGGCCCGCATTGACCCATCACTCGCGGTTGCTACAGCCTTCGCATAGTGATCGATGGCAACGTCCGTGTTCTTCTGGGAAACAGCGATATCCCCCAGGATCATCAACGCCTCTCCGGCAATGTTCTCTTTGCCTTCACCTGCAGCAGCCAGAGCGAGGTCTTGTCCGACGCGGAGAGCGTCATCAAATTTGTTCAGTCTCTGCATCGTCTTCAGCAGCCAGAGCTGACTTTCCAGAGCCATTGAGCGCTTAGGATTCTTGGCGAGGAGTTCAGTGAATTTCCGCTCCGCCTTCACGAATTCTTCCTGGTAGAAGTACGACTTTCCAATCAGGAACAGAGCATCATCGACCACACCACTTTTTGGATAGAAGGACAATACGTTGGAGCATTTGTCAATGACTGCGGTGAATTTCTGCTTTGCCGTCGACCCTGTTGACACAGGCTGGTTGGGATTACCCGACTTCGCCTTCAATGTTGCCCGCGCCGCCAGCACTTCGGTTTCTGCTTCATCGAAGAGCCGCTTGGCGTTGTAGTAGGCATTGAAATAGGCGACTGTGTCATCGTAGCTCTGCGAAAACCAGCCACCAATAGAGCTGAATACTGAACAGCCGGACTGGCTAAGGCTCAGAAGGAGTACAAAGGCAAGTATTGTTGCGCGGATCGATCGCACGTTGACCATTTCTCCCTCCAATATATCAAACCTGTTCTTTGATTGCAAGAAACATCCTGCTGAAAACCAGCCCGGACGTTAAACCATCACCGTCGATTGCTATCTAATGCATGAATCCACTCAACTTGGCTTTTCACTCTGGAGACGGAATTATGAAAAAGGTCCTCATCGCTGTCAGTCTTCTCCTCCTGCCGCTTTGCCTTTCATTCGCTCAGGAGAGGCTCAACCGGCCGAACAGCAGTACCGACAATCGAGATCGCTTCGTTCGATTGCTGAAACTTACCGATGAACAGAAAAAGAGCATCGAGAGTCTCCGCTTCGAACTTGGCAAGAGATCCGTTGACCAACAGGCCCGCGGCAAGACCGCCCGCCTGGAACTTGCAGAGATGTTCAAGGCCGAACAGCCCAATCAGGCGGCAATACAGAAGAAGCTCGCCGAGATCTCGCAACTGCAATCAGTGCAGCGCGTTCTTCGTGTCGATCACTGGTTCGCCGTGAACAAGCTTCTCACACCGGAGCAACAGAAAATCTGGAAGAAGGCGTCGGCCAGACTCTGGGCTCAGCAAAAGGCAAGCATCATCCGAGGTCGAGCTGCACAAATCATGCGGAAAGGGCGAAACGCCCGCAGGGTTGCCCAGCCTCCTGGACCGATGGAACGCTGACAGTTCTAACGACGAAGAACGGTAACAAGTTATTTGGGGTTGGTCGGCCGGATATCTATCTCGCTGACCATCGCCCGTTCTGGAAGCATGAGAGCTGCCAGAACTGTATCTGCGACGTCTTGCGGATGGAGAATTTTCTCCGACTTTGAGGGGTCCTTTGGGGTTGGGGAAAAAGAAGTATCAACTGAACCGGGACAAATCGTCACCACACGAATATTGTGCTCGCGGACTTCGAGCATGAGTGACCGGGAAAAACCTATCAGAGCCCATTTCGTCGCGGCATATCCTGCACCACCAATGAATGCATTTCTGCCGGCAAGCGACGCGACATTCACAATCGCACCGCTTTTCTGAGCCTCCATAAACTTCAGTGCATGCTGTGTCGCCAGCATGACCGCACGCATATTCAGACTCCACATCCTGTCAAAATCACCAAGTGCGAGCGTACGAACTGGTGAAAATACACCGATGCCGGCGTTGTTCACAAGAATATCGAGTCTTTGATACTGCCTCTGCAGCTCTTCAAAGAGCTTTGCGATTTGTCGGTCATCCGTGAGATCAGCCGGAATAACTGAGCTCCTCTCACCACTCGACTCTATCTCCTTTTTCACCTGATTCAATTCCGCCACGGTTCGAGCAGTCAGAATCACTTCAACGCCTTCTTTCGCCAGGGACAGCGCGACGGAACGGCCAATTCCGCGTCCTGCGCCTGTGACCAACGCAACTGAGCCCTTGAGGTTCATACCTGCAAATCTCCAACTTGTGGACGAATAACGATATCCTCAACGACCATCGAGGGGGGTTGACAGCTCACGTAATACAGCATCCTGGCGATTTCATCCGGCTTCATCATCTGGTCCCCATACTTCTCGCGGTGCTTGGGATGCCAGATCGGCGTCAACACCGCACCGGGATACACATTCACGATTTTGATTCCCCTGCTTCGTGTTTCTGCCCGCAGGACATTCATCATGGCCTCTGCTCCCGCTTTCGAAGCTGCGTACGCTGACGATCCGGTGTACACAGCCTTCGCTGCGAATGAAAGCACATTGAGAATCAATCCTCGCCCCTTCTCAAGCATTCCCGGCAGGACAGCTTGCGTAGCGAGAAACGTCCCTCGCAGGTTCGTGGCCATAACCTCATCAAATTGCTCGATGGTCGTGGACATGAAATCTTTGAAATACGTCACCCCGGCATTGTTGATCAGGATATCAACCGGACCCAACCCTGTACGAATCGCTTCAGACGAAGAATAGACTTGTTCCGCGTTTGTGATGTCGCATGGGAACACCATGCAGGTCCCTGAAGAGGATACAATCTGACTTTGCAGCGATGCAAGATTTGCTGACGTGCGGGCGCTTGCGGCGATGGTGTCACCGTGTGATGCGAATTCTTCAGCGAGAGCCCTGCCAATTCCTGAACTCGCGCCAGTGATCCAGACGGTGCGTACTGATGCCATGGCTAATGTCCGAGTTGGCGCTGCAAAAGCGTGAGAAACTCCGTTCGGGTTTTCACATCGTCACGAAACGAACCCAGCATTGCGCTCGTGGTGGCGGCGGAGTCATGCTGCTCGACCCCCCGCATCATCATACAGAGGTGACGGGCTTCCATCACGACGCCGACCCCCCGAGGCTTCAGGTACTTGAAGATCGTTTCGGCGATCTCCTGCGTCAATCGCTCCTGCACCTGCAACCGCCTTGCGAAAACCTCGACGACTCTCGGCAGCTTGCTCAGTCCGATGATCTTTCCGTTTGGTATGTACGCAATGTGACACTTTCCGTAGAAAGGGACGAGGTGGTGCTCACAGAGGCTGAAGAAATCGATATCGCGAACGATGACCATCTCGCTGTACCGCTCTGTGAAAACCGCTTTGTTCAGAACCTTTTCGACATCTTCGTGATACCCCTTCGTAAGGAATTGATACATTTTCGCCACCCGATCAGGTGTTTTGGTCAATCCTTCTCGTTTCGGGTTCTCACCAAGGTGAACGAGAAGATCCGTAATCGTTTGCTCGAAATCTTTGCCGCCCATAGCTTTCTTCATAGTCATTCGCCTCGATATTCCACGACGTTGTTCTCGGTTTCATGAAGTCGAATCGAATACAGTGTCCCTTCCGGGATCTTCGGATACAGGACTATCCAGAATGCTTTCGCAATGTTCTCCGCGGTCGGGATCACACCGCGCATGAACTCCACATCCAGATTCAAGTGCTTATGGTCGACCTTGTCGATGATTTCCCTTCCAACAATCTCTTTGAGCTTTTTCAGATCTATGACATAGCCTGTCTCTGGCCGGGGTTTGCCGGCGACGGTCACCTCCACAACGTAGTTATGACCGTGGCCGTTCTTGTTTGAACATTTGTCATAAATCCTGTCGTTCTCAGCTTCGGTAAGTTGAGGATTGTAGAGGCGGTGGGATGCACTGAATACCGCCCTGCGCGTCACATACACCATCAGTTAATCTCCGTTCTTTAGAGTGCTGCAAGCACTTCATCGGTGTGGCCGTCGACCTTCACCTTTGAAAACACCATGGAAATTCGTCCTGTTTCGTCGATGAGAACAGTCGTTCGCTCGATGCCCATGTACTTCCGCCCGTACATCGATTTCTCCTTCCAGACACCGTACGCCTTCAGCGTTTCTTTTTTTTCATCACTCAGCAAGGGGAAACTCAAGTCATATTTCGCCGCGAACTTCCCGTGCGATGCGGCGGTGTCCGCACTGACCCCCAGAAGAACCGCTCCTTTCTTCTTGAGCGCCGGGAGATTCTCCTGGAAGGAGCATGCCTCCTTCGTGCAACCAGACGTATCGTCCTTCGGGTAAAAATACAGAACAACCTTTTTTCCCCGAAGATCCTTCAGAGAAATTGATGTTCCATCTCCCGTCGGAAGAGTGAACGGAGGCGCCTTCTCACCTATCTTCAGCATGCTGGATTTCCTTCCCTTTCTTCATTCCTTATTGCGGGCACGTCGAGAACACTTTATCGGATCGCCTCGAGCGCCTTGGACACTTCTTCATAGTTTGGCTCGACGCCGGGATTGTCGCTCACCCATACGTACCGAACCACCCCGGCATTATCGAGAATGAATACAGATCTTTTTGCAGCAGCATAACCCACAAGGCCTGCAAAGTTCTCCAGCACGATACCGTATGCCTTCACCGCTGTCCGGCTGTAGTCTGAAAGCACCGGGAATTGCAGGTTGTTCTGCGTTGCGAATGCCTTGTTCGAGAACGGGGCGTCGACGCTGATTCCCACCACATGGGCATTCAATTCGTTGAACCGACTCATTGAATCCCTCAATGCACACACTTCCTTCGTGCATACGCCGGTGAACGCTCCGGGGATGAAGGCAAGGACTGTCTTCTTTCCCAGAAACTCGGTCAGCGAACGGGGTTTCTTGTCTCCATCCACGAGTGTAAAATCGGGAGCTTTGTCTCCAACTTGTACGGCCATAGCACCTCCAACATTCATCTGGAATTATTGATTTGAGTTATTGTGCACGACTTGTATGTCCGAACGCAGGACAGAAAACACACCAGAGATGCTGGAACAGGCTTGCGGAACGCCAGCGGGACTGGTGAATCTTCGTCTCGTGATCCAAGAAGAAACGCTCAAGGTGCTTTTCAGGTTGATGGTTCGTTCGCAACCTCAACGAGAGAGCCGGACAAGGAACTTAGGCCTTACGCAGGCAATCGTTGCAGACCCCGTAAAAATCCAAGCGGTGCGCCGAGATCGTGCCCGGGACAGCATCGCGGACCCGATCGTGGAGGTCATCTTGAGGAGGAACTGCGAGGTCCCTCACAACGCCACACTGTTTACAAACAAAATGGTAGTGTTGTTCTATGGTCGCGTCGTACCGGTGAAGTCCTTCACCGAAATCGAGTTCGCGAATTTTCCCCTGCGCTGTAAGGATGTGGAGGTTGCGGTAGACGGTGCCAAGAGACACCCGGGGAATCTGTTCACGAACCTGTTCGTGAACCCATTCCGCGGTCGGATGAGAAGTTGTCCGCTTAAGGACCTGAAAGATCTTCTCTCGCTGTCTGCTTCGCTTTGTTCCGAGGATTTGCATTCTGACGCTTTACTTAGCAGTTATCGTTGGCAATATATCAAAACGCACAGGTAATGTCAAGGTAACTGCCTGACCACCATCCCGCGCCGCATTCGTTCCACTTTTCGCCGCTCACTTCATCCATATCCCAAACAAACGAGCATGTCGTTTTGTTCCTTGGTACTTGTAACTGACGATATCCGGCCGCGATGATCGTGAAACCTTCCGCAGGAACTCGTCAAGCCTGCCTGACCGTGAACGATGAATCTGGCACTCTGCTGCCGCACTCGGGCATCAAGGAAGCCGACGGTCGGACTTGATGCAGCTCGACTTGATATGGGATCCTGAGTCGTGTGGGGCTCGCGTGAACACGAGCCTTCAAAGTGTTATTGGGGAAAGACAACGGCGTGTAGAATAGCGTGGCGGGAAAGCGACTTTATTGCTTGCGGAAGGGGAGGGATTCGAACCCTCGATACCGCAATGCGGTATTCCGGTTTTCGAGACCGGCCGATTCAACCACTCTCGCACCCTTCCGTGTGGCTGCTAATAATTAGATAATATACGATTTGATTTGAAGAAGTTCAAACGAGCGAACATCAAAAAAAGCGTTTTGGAAGCCGGCCAGAGCTCTCGGTCGACTTCGTTGTGACGATCCCTACCGGCTGCTTCGTCTCCTCACGCGTTCCTCCGCCGCTATTCTCCCAGGCCGGAGATTGCCCGCCACAATTCTTCGAGGAGTTGATCACTGACGGGATTCGATTGGTCATGCGGGAAGCACCACATCCGCTTTCCGGACACCCCCTCCCCACTTCCACAGACTCGCAGTGAACATGATGCTTCGCAACTGGTATTCAAACCGACTTCAAACATGCTGCTACTCCTCGGCTGCCAGAATGTTCCGACTTCGTTCGAAATGAGCGTGTACAACATTCTTCCCACTCCACTCTCAGTGTTAATTTCGTAGAAAAGCTTGTCTCACGATCGAAGTCCTTTGCATTTTCAGCCATCTTTTGCTATTATTGTTTCAGTTGTAGATTCGTGAGAGGTTTGTAGTTTCTGGATGAGCCTGGACTAGGCAAGAACCACCGAAACCGCACCATCAGCATTCATCGGAGAGATGCAGGAGTGGCTGAACTGGCACGCCTGGAAAGCGTGTGTGCCTGAAAGGGTACCGTGGGTTCTGCGCCGAAGGCGCATCCGCCTCCGGCGGAGAATCCCATCATTACTTGCCTATGGTTCAGGTTTACGTTCTCTGGAGTGAAAGCCTACAGAAGCGCTATGCAGGAAGCGCCGTCGACGCTGCCAAACGGCTTGATGAACACAACGCAGGAAGAAGTCGTTTTACAAAAGGCGGCATACCTTGGATCTTGATTCACATTGAAGAGTTTCCTGACTTGTCTTCAGCTCGACGTCGTGAAGTTTTTCTGAAGACCGGAGTTGGAAGAGCGTGGTTGGATGTGCAATACCCCCAATACGCCCGAAGGAACAAGTAAGAAGACAACGGAGAGATGCAGGAGTGGCTGAACTGGCACGCCTGGAAAGCGTGTGTGCCTGAAAGGGTACCGTGGGTTCGAATCCCACTCTCTCCGCAACCACTGAACTCTGACAGTTCAACAACAAGTCGCTAGATCATCGCAGTTCTTTCGCCCAGAGTAAATCGCCGCGGCCTTAGTCGCGGTCCTATTCTCTGCACTTCAGCGAGCAAGTCAGGAGCTCTCCCATGAAGATCCTGCGAAGTGTGACCCTCTTAGTTCTTCTCACTCCATTTCTCACCGTTCCGGCGATTGCACAGAAGATCGTCGCCATCCGAATAGACAAGACGATCAATCCCGCCGCGGCGGAATACCTCCACAGCAGCATCCAATCGGCAACCGAGAAGCAAGCTCAGTGTCTCATCATCTTTCTCAATACCCCCGGCGGTCTTCTGAAATCTACACGGGCGATGGTGAGTGATATCCTTGAGTCGAAAATTCCGATCATCGTGTTCGTCTCCCCTCCCGGCTCGCAATCTGCGTCTGCCGGAGTGTTCATAACTCTTGCTGCCCATGTTGCAGCCATGGCTCCCGGCACGAATATCGGGGCCGCCCATCCGGTGACGCTGCAGGGAAGCATGGACACAACGATGATGGAAAAAGCCACGAACGATGCTGCTGCTTTTGTACGAACCATTGCAGAAAAGCGGCATCGAAACATCACCTGGGCTGAAGAAGCAGTCCGCCGCAGCCTTTCTATTACGGAAACAGAGGCGCTGAAGATGGGGGTCATCGATCTGGTTGCCAGGAACACGGACAGCCTGCTGGCGGCTCTCGACGGAAGAACAATCGAGCTCCCCTCCGGCCCGACAACACTGCACACCAAAGGCCAGTCAATTGAAGAATGGGAGATGAGTTTCACCGAGCGATTGCTTGACACCCTGAGCGATCCGAATATCGCATACGTACTGATGTTGCTCGGCATATATGGGCTTCTATTCGAACTGTACAATCCCGGTTCGGTATTGCCCGGTGTCGTTGGAGGAATCAGCCTCATCCTCGCCTTCTATTCATTGCACACACTCCCAATAAATTACGCTGGTCTCGCACTCATCGTTTTCGCCATCATTTTGTTCGTAGCTGACCTCAAGGTCGCCAGCCACGGCGTTCTCTCGGTTGGAGGATTGATCGCACTCATTCTGGGATCCATGATGCTGATACGATCGGATTCTGCACTCGAATTTGTTCAGATCTCCTGGAGTGTCATACTTACCTGCGCTGCCTTGACACTCGTGTTCTTCATGTTCGTCGTAGGATTCGGCCTGCGTGCGCTGCAGTCGAAACCGACGACAGGAATGGAGGCCCTCCTCGGCCTGTTCGGCGAGGCTATCACGCCACTCAATCCGCATGGACGCGTGAGAGTCCGCGGAGAGATTTGGAACGCACTCTCCGTTTCGGGCGAGATTCCAGCGAATTCAAAGGTCAGAATAGTAGGATTCGAAAACCTCACATTGCGCGTTCAAGAGGAGCGCAAGTAGCTGACAGTACCATCAGAAAGGAGTTCACCATGCAACCCGTTGCGGTGCTTATTATTGCGGCAATCGCTTTCGTCCTTATCATCATAGGAAATTCCATCAGAATTTTACGGGACTATGAGCGGGCAGTTATTTTCAGGCTTGGCCGGAAATCCAAGGCAGTGTTCAATCCAGGCGGCATGGGAAACGGGCCCGGACTGATCATCCTGGTGCCCTTGATCGATCGGATGATCAAGGTGAGTCTCCGCACAGTCGTGATGGACGTGCCGCCACAAGACGTGATCACGAAGGACAACGTCTCAATCAAAGTGAATGCTGTGGTCTATTTTCGCGTGATGGATCCCGACAAGGCTATCCTCGATGTTGAGAACTACCTTTTTGCGACCTCCCAGCTTTCGCAAACAACCCTCCGCAGCGTTCTGGGACAGTCGGAGTTGGACGAACTGCTCTCCGAGCGTGAGAAGATCAATATGAAGCTGCAGCAGATCATGGACAACCACACCGAGCCATGGGGCATCAAGGTATCGAATGTCGAAGTGAAACAAATCGATCTTCCACAGGAGATGCAGCGGGCGATGGCCAAACAGGCCGAGGCCGAGCGCGAACGGCGATCAAAAATCATTGCAGCCGAAGGGGAATTCCAGGCATCCCAGCGCCTTGCCGACGCGGCGAAAATCCTCTCGGACCAGCCGAGTGCTCTCACACTTCGGTACCTCCAGACACTGCGGGAAATCGCCACGGAGAATAACTCAACGACAATCTTCCCCGTTCCGATAGACCTGTTGAAGCCGTTTCTGAATGTCGACATCAAAAAGAAGTGACACGGAGGCGGCACCCCCAGGCGGATTCGATCCAATTCTGTTCGGTCAGAATTCGCTGAACAATGTCGTGGCGGTCCAGCAGCTTAACGAGTCATCTGTCCGGTTGTATCTCCGCGGCGCGCGCGACGATCGGCTCAAGGGGGCCGCAGGGCAGATCACGTCGGCCGACGCCGAGTTCTTTCCGTTCTTCTTCCTGTCGAGCCCGGTCCTCCTCGAGAACTACCAGAAGCGGTTCTGGATCAAAGAGCTGACCGGGTCGAACTATTATCGTCACCTCGTGGCCTTCCCGCGATGGAACGACATGTGGGAAGCCATCCGATTCATCCTCACTACGTACAACAAGAGCGCGTTGAAGCGGGCCGGACATTATTCGGAACTGACTCCTCTCCTCCTCAAACCCGATCCGATCACGCAATTCCTTCTTCAGTCGGGAACTGAAGACAGGATTATCGTCATCGCCCTTGCTGATAATTTCGGATGGGAAGAGATCATAGACGGGCGCAAGCTTTCAGAACCTGAGATGCTGAGACATTTCGTGCAGGCTATCCGCGAGAAGAACCCGGATGTGATCGAAGGACACGATCTGATCGACCACGTCCTTCCCTATCTTGCTCGGCGCGGTGAGTTGCATTCCATAGGATTGTCAATTGGGAGAGATGAGTCAGATCTCAGATCATACTCCCCGCGTGGAACCCCGCTCGAGCCTGGATTCGAAAATGCAGTCTACGAAGTTGCGGGGCGTCATTGCATCGATACGAGAGCTCTGGCCCAGGCGTATTCGTCATCCCGACGAAAACTGGAGCAGTATGATCTCCGCTATCTCGCTCAGCACTTCGAGTTCGCATCGAAGCCGGCAGCGATGATAGATCACGACCGGATCGCCTCCGTCTGGAGCGGGCAGCCGGGTCAGGTGATCGCCCAGGCCGAGCGGGATTGCGCCGAAATCCGTTATCTCGGCGAACACTTATCTCCGAGCTATTTCTTTCAGTCGCGCATGGTGCCCCTTTCCTATGAGGCGGTCGTACGAGCCGGAAGCTCCGCGAAAATCGAATTGATGATGTTGCGTGAATACATTCGTCAGAAGCACAGCGTCCCGAAGGCACAGGGGGGCGGCCAGCAGACCGGCGGGTACACTGACATTTTCATGACTGGAATAGTCGAGGGTGTTCTCCATGCTGATATCGAATCACTCTACCCTTCAATCATGCTCACGCAGGAGATTCAACCAGCCTCGGATGAATTGAGAGTCTTTTCACGTCTCCTCCAATCGCTCACGACCGCGCGCCTCGACGCGAAGCGTGCAATGAACAGCAGCGCCCATGAGAAGGAACAGTCGGCCCTTGATGCATTTCAATCTTCGCTGAAAATCCTCATCAACTCGTTCTACGGCTATCTTGGATATCCACGCGGGCTCTTCAACGACTACGAACAGGCGGACCGGGTGACTTCGACCGGTCAGGAGTTTCTCCGCATCATCATTCGCGAGGTCGAACTCCACAATGGGACGGTCATCGAGGCCGACACGGACGGACTGTACTTCATTCCCCCGGATAATGTACGCGGCGAAGAGCAGGAGTTGGTTTTCGTAGAGAAGCTCTCCCAATCACTTCCGGCGGGCATCAACCTAGTTTTGGCAGGCAGATACAAACAGATGCTGAGCTACAAGAAGAAGAATTACGCGCTGCTCGACTATAAGAACAGGCTCACCATTCGTGGAAGTTCGCTGATCTCGCGCACACTGGAGCGATTTGCGAAGAACTACATCCAATTTTGTGTCAGTCATCTGCTCCAGCACGATATTCAGGGATTGCACAGGCTCTATGTTTCGTTACTCAACGACATCACCCAGCACAGATGGGACGCTGTCGATTTCTGCCGAACGGAGACTATCCGTGACTCTCTCGATGACTACGACCGGGGCATCGCGGAAGGCAATCGAAAGCCCGCAGCAGCGTATGAAGTTGCCAAACGATCCGGATTGACGGTGAGACCCGGAGATCGCATTTCTTACTATGTGACGGGTACGCACGCAGGCGTCAAAATAGTTGACAACTGCAAGCTCGCCGAGGAGTGGGAACCGAACTTCCCCGACGAGAATACAGCCTACTATACCGAAAGGCTGAATGAGTGCTCACGTAAGTTCGACGCGTTCTTTGAACCCGAGGACTTCAAGAGGGTCTTTTCAGCTGAAGATCTGTTCGGGTTCGACCCCAAGGAGATGAAGATCCTGAGGCCGAAGGAGATGTCCCGGGATGAGACCTCCCCCGGAGATGACGATGCGGGAGAATTTGGAATTTGGCTTGACGAAGAGGCGTAGGGTCGCCACCCGAAGCTAAAGTCATTGGAACTCAATGGATTAGGCGCTCCCCTTTCGAGTTTTGTACGCCAAAGATGATCCGTGGGCCATGGGTCACTCGTGCTCGCCATCCGGCCTCCGAATTGGCGGGTCTTGCTTTTAATTCCAACAAATGCTATACTCGCAGTGTAATTCACCAACACCGTTTTTGTTTCAGCAGAAGTGGTTTTGGCTGTCTCTCTCTGCAGGCTGTATGACTTGTCCTGCGGGGGTGTGTGAAACAACCTTAATGAAGGGTGTCGGGCACAGCTGGACATCTTTTGTTTTTGAGAGACAAAAATTAGGTGTGCATGTTTAACCCTATAAGGAAGAAGTAACCTTATGGAACAAGGTACAGTCAAGTGGTTCAATAATGCGAAAGGATATGGCTTCATCAAACGAAGCACTGGTGAAGACGTGTTCGTGCATTATAAGTCCATCAACGGCGAAGGCTACAAGACGCTGAAGGAAGGCGACACTGTGGAATTCGAAGTTGAACAGGGCGCCAAAGGCCTGCAGGCTGTCAACGTTAAGAAGGCACCCTAGTTTTCATCTCTCAGAAAACAAAAACCCGCTCCGGGCAACCGTGAGCGGGTTTTTTTGTTTTCAGGACATTTGTTCACACGGCGGACACAACCGTCACACGCGTACCTCACCGCTGCGTTCTCCGGACCAGCGTTTGACATACGAGACAATATCGTTTGTCGATGCGCCTGGCGTAAAAAGTTCTCCGACACCCATTCCCTTCAACTCATTGATATCCTTTTCGGGGATGATCCCGCCGCCGAAGAGAAGGACGTCATTCAATCCCTTCTGACGCATGAGCTGTAGCACTTTTGGGAATATTGTCATGTGCGCACCGCTCAGCAGGCTGATGCCGACTGCATCGACGTCTTCCTGAAGTGCCGCCTCAACGATCATCTCGGGGGTCTTCCGTAAGCCGCTGTAGATCACTTCCATCCCGGCATCCCGAAGGGCAGCAGCTACAACCTTCGCCCCACGGTCATGACCATCAAGTCCCACTTTTGCGATGAGCACTCGAGTCTTTTGTCCCATACACTCCACTCCGTTTTGAATCATCGATCAATGATCATCGCGGACAAAATCCTGCAGAACCATGTAGAACTTCGTCAGCGGAAACCCGACAACATTGTAGAAACATCCCTCAACTCGTCTCACAAACACCGCTCCATAATCATCCTGAATACCATACGCGCCCGCCTTGTCCATCGGCGAGCCTGAGGAAACATAATCTGCAATCTCCTGCGGCGTGAGCGTTCGAAACCACACACGTGTTTTCTCGATTTGCACGGTCTTCCTGCCCGACCTCACATCGATCAGCGCAAAGCCCGTGTACACAGTGTGCATTCTGCCGCTTAAACTCCTGAGCATCCTCCTCGCTTCGGCCGGCGTGCGCGGCTTTCCAAGGATCTTGCCTTTCAGCACAACGATCGTGTCAGCGCCGATGACAATACCTCTTTTCGTGCGTTTCGCGATCTCTACGGCTTTGCTGAGCGCAATCCGTTTCGCATTGTGCTCTGGCGCTTCGTGTTTGAGCACATCTTCGCGCACATGACTCGGCCGAACAGTAAACGTCAGGCCGATCTGCTTCAAAAGAACCTTACGTCTGGGCGATTGCGATGCGAGTATGAGCGGAGGCAGTTTCATACGTCATAAAACAGAAAAAGCGATAACAGGGTATCGCTTCGGGTGAACAGCCTATGGACAGACAATTATCGGAACATCGCTTTGATGCTGCCCCATGTGCGTTTTGAAGCAGAACTCACATGAGATACGGTGACAATTTCAGTCTCGGGAGCAGGGTTTTGTCCGTTGAGGATTCGAACCCTGTACTGGAAGATACCGCTGGAACTCTTGAATACATCACTGTCGGTGAAGTCGTACGTCGAATTGTTGCCTTTCGCGGCGATGACTGAACCACTGATCAAAGCAAATTCGCCCGCTAACCCGTTTCGGCGAAGCACTTGGAAACCCTCGACCCCTGTTTCATCAATCGTTGTCCACCGGACAACAACGTTCGATCCATTGCTCTGTGCTGTTGGACGATCCTTGATGATGATCGCTGGAAGAGTTCCGACGATCACGACGGCAAGTGCAAGGGTTACTATGAGGCGTACGAGGTTTTTCATATGCTGGTTAGAAGGTAGATCTTTGCAGTATGAAACTCAAGTACTTTTTTCGCTATTCTCCTGCCTGTGTGAGATCGGTCAAGCCAGAGATTTTGCCGTTGCCACATTTGGGAGAGCTCCACCCAAGCACTATCCCGGTGAGAGCTCCGACACGAGGACCCCCCCTACGATTAATGCACCGCCAAACACCCCGAGAGCGCCAAGGACTTCCCCCAGAAGGACATAGGCGAACCCTGCTGCGAGCACAGGTTCGATAGAAAAAATAACCGCACTGCGCGTCGGAGTGGTATCTTTCTGATAGCGGTTCTGAACGAAAAGCGCAATGATGGTGGCAAAAACAATGAGGTAGAGCAAAGCCAGCGTTCCATCCACCGAGGGCACAAATCTGATTGCCTCGAACGTAAATCCTGAGGCCAGCCCGAGGACCGCGCACACGATGAACTGGGCCATAATAAGATGTACAGCATCAACCTCTTTCGAAAAGACATCGAGGTATACAATGTAGAACCCAAACGTGACCGCGCAGATGAGGTTGAGGCCATCTCCCAGATTGAACTCGGATCCCCCTGGAGAAGTAAGGAAGTAGAGACCTGCGGTGACGAGCAGGATCCCAACGATGTTTCCGGTTTTGGGAGCCCGTCGTTCGATCAAAAGCTGGCAGATGGGAGTGAAGACGACCATCATTCCGGTGATGAACGCAGATTTCGTTGCACCCGTGTACTGAAGCCCGATTGTTTGAGTCGCAAATCCGATGAACAACAAGACTCCCAAAATCCCGCCTTTGATCCAGGCGTTTCGCGGAGCAGCGAAAACCTTCCGTGGAAAGAACAGAGCAAACAGGACCGTTGCGACAGAAAACCGGACACCGATAAATATCAGAGGGGATATGCTGTCCAGGAGGTACTTCGAGGTGACAAACGTGCTGCCCCAGATGAGCGTGATTGACAACAGGAGTAATTCAGCCCTCGTTCTGGAACTCATTGGATAATCGTCTTCGTATGATTCGTGGAGAAGAGACCCGCTATGAACATGGCCACCCGGTGTGTATGGCTCAACCACCCTCGCGGGGTTCGTAGGCAGCGAACAGTTTTCCCCACTGAGTCGACTGCTTCCATTTGCTGAACACGCGCCGATCTCTCATCGGCCAGCGGTAGTAGTCATGATAGGCTTCGGAGCCAAAGATGAACAAATTGACCAGTGGTGTTCTGAAGAATATGTTCTGGAACTTCTTGAGCGGGCTGAACCAGAGAAGGTCTCCGGCCATGCTCGCGATGTTATCGCCCACCGAGAATTTCCAATTGACTCCCGAGACGTCCTCCCCCACCACCTTGATTGTCCGGGGATCGCCGCAGCCCAATCCGCGCTCGTGTGCAAGCCGGATGTACTTGATGCTCATCGGGTCATGTCCCATCATCTTTGCCGCTACCGCATCGATCGCAACCTGGTCAGCGCCGACAAGGATGACATTCTTCTCTTCCGGGTACATCGTGCGCGGGCCCGGCCCGTTGCCGGCTGTTGTTCCGTCCATCACTGCGAACAAGCCGGTATGAATTTCCTTCTGGATGGCGAGCAGATCAACGAGGGTCTCGTGAATCCAGGAATGCGTATAGTGGCGATATGTGCTTAACAAACCGCCGAAAGCATTTTTCATTGCGCCGGTGGTCGTCGTGTAGATGTGGCACTTCACCGTCGGGAGGTGCACGATGTTTTTGCCGAAAAAGAAGT
Source organism: Ignavibacteriales bacterium (assembly GCA_026390595.1). NCBI lineage: Bacteria > Pseudomonadati > Ignavibacteriota > Ignavibacteria > Ignavibacteriales > Ignavibacteriales bacterium. Next base: position 26,704 of record JAPLFQ010000027.1, on the reverse strand, counting down.
CGGGAATGCGTATGCCATCCGGATAAATTTGGTCGAGCACGAGGAGCGGAGTCTTTGGTGCGTACTCGATCCATTTCATATCTCCGTCCTTGAAATTGAAGCGGACGGGGATATCATACTTCTTGAAGATCGGGACGTACTTGTTGAGGTCCTCCCCCTTGAACGCATCCGTGACGACGGTCTTGTTTTGAACACAGACGAGGTCCTTGTAGCCGGAGTTGCGCAGGCCGAGGATGGTCCCCTCGAGCTGCCACGGTGTGGTATTGGCCGCCGGGAACGGGAAATGCCACGAGATGTTGTCTTTCAGAATTGTAGGTGCGCCGGCATCGAGGGTGGCAGTGATGCCCGCCATCTCCATCGCACGTTCGATATCCTTCAGGACGGTCGCGGGCTTCGTCTTGACGACAACGACTGTGGGATCAACTGTTTTGAATCCGGTTATCCGCGTTGGCGATTTGGGTTGTGGAAGTTTCATCGTACTCCAAGCCAGATTTTGATATCCGAAAAATAGATGATGATGACACAGACACTGAACCACGCAACACCGTTCACCAGGGTAACCGGATCAGTGGTGAGCATATGAGTTGGATTGTCTTCCGTCTTCCTGGCTCTCACGAGATAAAGATATCGAAAAATGCCGAACAGGACAAACACCGTTGTGAAAATCAGATTCGAAGAACCGAAGATGCTGATCGTCCTTTCGGCAACCGTATAGAGCGCATAGGAAATTGCCATCCCCGACGCGGCGATCGTCATCATCTGATCAAGGAACTCGATGTCATATCCCCGTATTGCTGCCCGCCCCTCAAAGTGCTCGGAGTTTTTGACCAGCATCAGCTCCGCCCGGCGTTTCGAAATCGACAGGAATAACGAGACAAAGAGCGTGCAGAGAACGAGCCACTCGGACACCTGAACATGAATCGCGAACGCCCCTGCGAGAACGCGCAACATGAACCCTGCGGCAACGATGAACACATCCACCAGGATCACACGCTTAAGGAAGAACGAGTAGCCGAGATTCAGTACGAAGTACACCACTGCGACGAAGAGGAACTTCGCATTGAGCATCGTAACGAGGAAGCCGATAACGAGCATCAACCCGATGGCGAGGCCGACCGCTTGCGTAATCGTGATGGTACCGGCAGCGATGGGCCTGTTTCGTTTCGTCGGATGGAGCCTGTCCGCCTCCCGGTCGGCGATGTCATTGAAAATATACACCGTGCTGGAGAGGAGCGCGAACACCAGAAACGCCTGGGCAGCCATCCAGACGTACGCGCCGTCGAACAGATGCTTGGAAAAAATCAGGGGGGCAAAGATGAAGAAATTCTTCAGCCACTGTTCAGGCCTCATCAAACGCACAACCTTGCGCATAGAAGGTCCTCTTTGCTGGTGTACGATCAGAAGACAGCCGGTTCTTCGTAGATCCCGAAGGTTTCCGTCAGGGCGTCACACATTTCTCCGAGCGTCACGTACGAGCGAGCGCATTCCAGAAGGAGCGGTACCAGGTTCTTCTGGTCCGCTGCCGCCTGTTTCAGTACTGAAAGGGATCGTTCCACCGCTTCGGTGCTCCTGCTCTGGCGAACATCTCCAAGCCGTTTTCGCTGTTTGACCTCAACGTCTGGAGAAATTACGAGAATAGGAATCTCGATCTTCCCCTTCTCTTCCACGAAATCATTCACGCCCACAATGATCTTCTCTTTTGCTTCCAGTTCCCTCTGATATCGATATGCCGCATCCGCGATCTCACGCTGAAAGAAACCTGCTTCGATAGCTGGGATCACGCCGCCAAGAGTATCGATTGTCTCAAAGTACCGTTCCGCCGCCTGCTCCATCTTCGTCGTCAACGCTTCGACAAAATAGCTCCCTGCAAGCGGATCCACCGTGTTGGTGACACCTGTTTCATACGCGATAATCTGCTGGGTCCGCAAGGCGATCTTGACCGCCTTTTCCGATGGCAGCGCAAGCGTTTCGTCCATCGAGTTCGTATGCAGTGATTGCGTTCCGCCAAGGACTCCGGCGAGAGCTTGGTACGCCGTGCGAACAATGTTGTTCTCCGGTTGCTGCGCTGTCAGGGAGCAGCCTGCTGTCTGCGTGTGAAACCGCAACATCCACGAGCGCGGGTTCTTAGCTCCGTACTTGTTTCTCATTCGCTTTGCCCAGATGCGGCGCGCAGCTCGAAACTTGGCAATCTCCTCGAAGAAATCCACGTGAGAATTGAAGAAGAAGGACATTCTAGGAGCGAACTCGTCGACATCCAGCCCGCGTGCGATACCCGCCTCGACGTATGCAAACCCGTCAGCAAGCGTGAAAGCAAGCTCCTGAATCGATGTCGATCCTGCTTCACGGATGTGATAGCCGCTGACGGAGATCGGGTTCCATTGGGGCACTTCCTTGTTCAAGTACTCGAACATGTCGATGATCAACCGCATCGACGGGTTGGGAGGATAGATCCACTCCTTCTGAGCAATGTACTCCTTGAGGATGTCGGTTTGTGTCGTGCCTCGAAGTGTCTTGAAGCCGCACCCCTGCTTCTCAGCCACCGCAAGATAGAATGCCATCACCATTGCAGCCGGAGCATTGATCGTCATCGACGTCGAAATCTCCGACAGATTGATCCCCTTGAACAGGAGTTCCATATCTGCAAGCGAACTCACGGAGACACCGCAGATGCCGACTTCCCCTTCCGATAGAGAATCATCGGCATCACGTCCCATCAACGTAGGCAAATCAAAGGCGACGGAGAGTCCGGTTTGTCCGTGCTCGAGGAGATAGTGATAGCGTTCGTTTGTATCTTCGGGTGTGCCGAACCCCGCAAACTGACGCATCGTCCAGAGTTTCCCCCGGAATCCGGTTGGATGGATCCCGCGGGTATACGGATACTCACCCGGATAGCCAACCTCACCGAGGAAATTGATTGCCTCAACATCGTGAGGGTCATACAACATTTCGATCGGTTCACCGCTGACAGTTGTAAACTTCACGCCACGCCCTTTTCCGCTGGCCTTGACGGTCTCCTCCCATCGCGAGCGCTCCTCTCCTATGCCGTTCAGACCATCGTGCATGCGTCGTGCCTTTCCTGTTCCGTGAGTGAATTATGTCCTGCCGAAGCGGCGATCGAGTTCATCGATCGAGATCTTGACCACAATCGGCCGGCCGTGTGGACAGACGTACGGCATCTGCGTCGCGAACAGCTGGTCGATGAGAATAAGCATCTCAGTTGTTGTGAGCCTGTCCCCGGCCTTGATAGCGGCCTTGCAGGCAAAGGACTTTGCCAGGTTGTCGCGGGCATCGGTATGCTGTGCGTGCTCGTTGTTCCGGTATTCGTCGAGAACATCCTGAAGAATTCGGGCTTCGCCGCCGGCGCGGACATCCGCCGGGATTCCCTCAATGACAACCGTATTTTTGCCAAATGGTTTCAGATCGAACCCCAGCTTTTCGAGATGCGGCACAAGCTCCTTCGCAAGCGAGTAGTCGCTCGCGGTGAGCTGCACCGTTTGCGGAAAGAGCAGCTGCTGCGTCGAGGGAAGATTGTTCTCGAAGTTCGAAAGCGCTTTCTCGTAGAGTATTCGTTCGTGTGCGACGTGCTGATCGACAATCAGAAGGCCCGTGCGTATCTGTGAAAGTATGTATTTGTTCTGCACCTGCCAGATTGGCTTCCCGTCCTGTATGGACAGCTGCTCAGCTGACGTTCCAATCGGTTTGTGCTGAACGATTCGGTCCGGCGCACCGGCAGCGGACTTGCCAAGATCCGTTGGAAATGTCGCTTCCCCGTCGCGCTGCAGCACATCGTCTCCAATCCTCCGCTCCACTTTTCTGAACACCCTGCCCAGGTCGATATCTGGTGTATCGCTCTGCTGTGGGGGCATCAAATCCGCCATATTTGTCTGCATCCGCTCATTCTGAAGGAATCGGAGGTGCGCATCGGGTCCCGATGGCACCTGGCCGCCGCCGAATGTGACAGACGGGACCAAATCATGTTCACCGAGTGTTTTCCGAACCGATGTGAGAACAAAACGATAGATCGCGGATTCGTTTTCGAATTTCACTTCGAGCTTCGAGGGATGCACATTGACATCGATCTTTCTCGGATCGATCGTGAGATTAAGGATGTAGAACGGGAACGCCCCTTTCACCATCAGATGCTCGTATGCCTGGAACACCGCATGATTAAGGGCCCGGTTGATGACATACCGGCGGTTGATGAAAAGGAATTGTTCGGAGCGGCTTTTCCTGGCGAAATCAGGCTTGCCGATGAACCCATCGAGGGTGAGGAATTCTGACACTTCCGTGAGCTTGACCAGTGAGCGAAATTGCCTCTCACCAAAAAGATCAGCGAGTCGTCCTTCGACATCTTTGGGCTTGAGGTCGAGCAGCTGCTCATCGTCACTGACATACGTCCAGCCGATCTCAGGAAACGCGATGGCCATCCTCGTCACCACGTCCGAAATGTTCTTCAGCTCGGTGTTTCGGGTTTTGAGAAAGTTCCTTCGCCCCGGCGTGTTGTAGAACAGGTTCTTGACGGTTATCGACGTCCCTGGTTCAGAAGCAACCGGAGCCTGCTCCTTGAGTTCACTCCCCTCAATCCGGATCAGGGTCCCAAGGTCGTGCGACGGTTGTCGCGTCTTCAGCTCCACCTGCGAGACCGCTGCAATGGAAGCGAGCGCCTCCCCGCGAAAACCGAGCGTCACGATGGCTTCAAGATCCTGCGCTGCCGAGATTTTGCTTGTCGCATGGCGTTGGAATGAGAGCACGGCGTCTTCAGCCGACATCCCCTCCCCATCATCGACAACCTGCATCAAGGTCTTCCCCGCATCCCCAACGACAATCGTAATCTTTTTCGCCCCTGCATCGAGTGCGTTCTCGATCAGTTCCTTGATTGCCGACGCGGGACGCTGCACCACTTCGCCGGCAGCGATCTTGTTCGCAATATCAGCTTCCAATATGTGAATCTTCGTTGCCATGCGTTAATCAGGATCGCCTTTCTATTCCGATGCCCGGCCTGTCCAGAAGCGTGATGACCCCGTCAAGGCTTCTGACGCCATCGAAAGGATCGTTTGTGATAAGGACATTGCCGTCGAGGTCTGCGTAATCAATCAGCGGAGACAATTGAGCGGCAGCGGAAATCGCCACTGAGCTCTCGATCATACACCCGATCATGACTTTCATTCCGCACGCTCGCGCCGTATGAATCATCCGGAGTGCTTCGCGCAGTCCTGTGCATTTCATAAGTTTGATGTTGATGCCGTCAAATGCTCCCTGCAGTCTTGGAACATCGTGGAGGCGTAGAGAGTTCTCGTCAGCAATCAGGGGAAGGTTCACGCGTTCCCGCGTCCATGCCGTCCCCGCAAGATCAGCCGCGGGCATAGGTTGCTCGACAAATTCCACGCCCTCCTGCTCCAGCCACTTGATCTTTTCCACAGCCTGTTCCCTGACTTTCCATCCCTCGTTCGCGTCCACCCGAAGCGCCTTTTTCGTCACGTTCCTGACGGCACGAATTATTTCTTCGTCATTATCACCGCCGAGCTTCACTTTCAGTATGGGATACGCTTCAGCCTCCCGGACTTTCTGCTCGATGACAGCCGGGGAATCGATCCCGATCGTATACGACGTGAGAGGGGTCCTGGACTTGTCGAGCCCCCAGTATTTGTGAAGCGGCAGCCCAAGCTTCCGGCCGACCCAGTCGTGCAGAGCGATGTCGATCGATGCCTTCGCCGCCGTATTCCCTTCCGCTATACCATTGACAGAGGTCAGTATCGACTCAATCTGGAAAGGATCATTGAACCTCGTCCAATCGATGCGCGATACAAATGACGTGACGGAATCTATTGATTCTCCGTACCGCGCTATCGGAGCTGACTCCCCAAAGCCCGTAATCCCGTCGTGTTCGAGCTCGACGATGACCACGGGAGAAACATCCCGCGCACCCCGTGCAATCGTGAACGTGTGCCTGAGCTTCAGATCGTATCGGCTGCATGTGAGCTTCATCAGAGATCAGCTTTCTGGATTGAATCCTTCAAAGAGGGCATCCACAAAGGCCCTTCTGTCAAACACCTGCAAATCATCTATCTGTTCGCCGACGCCGATAAATTTGACCGGGACCTTCAACTCCTGGCTTATGGCCAGCACAATTCCCCCCTTCGCCGTCCCATCCAGTTTCGTCAGCACAAGCCCGGTGACTTCCACAGCTGCCGTGAATTGCTTCACCTGCTGCAGCGCATTCTGACCCGTCGTTGCGTCGAGCACAAGCAACACCTCGTGCGGAGCGCCTGCAAGCCGCTTGTCGAGCACGCGTCCAATTTTCTTCAATTCTTCCATCAAATTTATCTTCGTGTGGAGACGCCCTGCGGTATCGATGATGACGACGTCGGCCTTCCGTGAAATCGCCGAGCTGAGGGAATCATAAGCGACCGCCGCCGGATCCGCTCCTCGCGCCTGCTGAACAATCTCCACGCCGGCACGCTGCGCCCAGATCTCGAGCTGCTCGTTGGCAGCGGCCCTGAATGTATCGGCAGCCCCGACGATCACCTTGTAACCTTTTTCCTTGTAGACGTTGGCCAGCTTGCCAATCGTGGTCGTTTTGCCGACCCCATTCACACCGACCACCATGATGACATACGGCCTTGGTTCGGCCGGAAGAAGAAGTTCTGATGAATCAGAATTTCCGTTGACATGCAGCACACTGGCAATTTCATCCTTTAGGAGATCCGTCAAATGATCCGATGATTCGATTTTCTCCTGCTTGACGCGCTTCTTGATGTTGTCAAGAATCAGGACCGTCGTTTCAAAACCCACATCACCTGAAATGAGGATTTCCTCCAAACGGTCGAGCATGTCGTCGTCGATAATTTTCTTCGTGCTGACGAGCGTTGCGACCTTGCTGAAGAGAGTATCCCTCGTCTTCGTCAAGCCATCTTTGAGTTTCTTGAACGCATCACCAAACAACATTACTGCACACCTTTCTTTGCGAACAAATTTCCGACGAACAACCGCTGCACATACAGGAGAAACGACAGAGACATCAGGAACACGCTCGTCCAGATGGCAACCTGTCTGATACCTTCCAACGAAGGGATGGCAAGATCCGACAGCAACATGACCACGGCAATCGAGGTCACAGCGAACTTGCCGGGCCAGTTCGACTGTGTGATAATATTCTTTTTTGACTTGATGTAGATGCCGCCGACGAGGATCAGGAGATCGCGAACGACGATGACAACCAAGAACCAGAGAGGCATCGCCCCCACCAGCACGAGCATCAGCGAGCCCCCTCCTGCCGCGATCTTGTCCGCGATCGGATCGATGATCTTGCCAAAGTCTGTCACCTGATGCAGGCGACGTGCGACATATCCATCAAGAAAATCCGTGATCCCGGCCAGCAGCAGGACAACGGCGGCCCATTCCCGGTTGTTTGGGACGGCCGAGAAAAGAAAGTACGCGAGCGGAGCGAGCAGGAATATCCGGCTGAAACTGAGAACCGTGGAGATTGTCCAGATTCGTTGGAGCATCAGGCGTCGTTGACGTCCTTGGCGGTTTCGCGGTCTATGGAAACAGGATAGACGCCGCTGAAACAGGCGGTGCAATAGTGCGACCCGTTTTCGTGGGGAGCGGCCTCGAGGAGATTTTCCATCGAAAGGTACGCGAGAGAATCAACGCCAAGTTCCTGTCTGATCAATTCGACATCGCTCTCGCAACGATTAGCAATCAATTCTGCCTTGCTGGGAAAATCCATTCCGTAGTGACATGGGAACTTGATGGGCGGAGAAGTGACACGAAAGTGGATTTCCTTCGGTTCCGCTTCGCGAATCAGGCGGACGAGCTGCCTGGACGTGGTTCCCCGGACTATGGAGTCGTCCACCATCACCACCTTTCGGCCTTTGATCACTCCCTTGACCGTATTGAACTTCGTCTTCACCCTGAACTCTCGCCCCGCCTGGTCGGGCATGATGAATGTCCGTCCGACATAGTGGCTGCGGATCAGTCCGATCTCGAGCTTGACGTCGTCACCGATCTTGTTTGCTTCCCTCACGAATCCGAGCGTGGCAGTGTTGCTCGAATCGGGAACACTGATGACCACCACGCGGTCATCGTCGTCTTCTGGCTTCACGGGCGACTGCTGCGCGAGCAGTTTCCCCAGTTTGCGCCGGACCTTGTCGACGTTCTCACCGAAGATTTTGCTGTCAGGCCTTGAGAAATAGATGTACTCGAAGATGCAATGATGCGGCTCCGGGGGCTTCGAGACGTGGTACGACTTCAGCGTTCCGCTGTCGATCCCCTCCTGGTCGATCACCAGAATTTCTCCCGGCTCCACTTCGCCGATATACTCGGCTCCGATGATATCGAATGCGCACGTCTCTGACGCTACGACAAACGCAGTTCCCAGTCTGCCGAGTGCAAGCGGCCTGAAACCATGAGGATCTCTGGCGGCAATGAGGCTCGTGTCGGTGAGGATAACCAGGGAATACGCCCCCTCGACAGTCTCGAGCGCTTCCTTGATCTGCTGTATCTGGTCTTCTTTCTTGCTGCGCGCGGTCAGATGCAGAATGATCTCGCTGTCGGACGTCGATTGGAAGATCGTCCCATCCGCCTGCAATCGTTCGCGAAGAGAATTGAAATTTGTCAGGTTCCCATTGTGCCCGAGAGCGAGGTTGCCGGCACGATAGTTCACAACCAGCGGTTGGATATTGAACTTGTTGTCTGCTGAACCGGTAGTGGAGTAGCGGTTGTGCCCGATGGCCGCCCGGCCTCTGAGCTCTTCCTTGAGGATCGAAGGATCTTTGTACACTTCGGCGACGAGGCCGACACCCTTGTGAGAGTAGAACTTGGGCCTGCGTTTGACCAGATCGAAGTCGCTGGTTACTATTCCAGTCGCTTCCTGACCGCGGTGTTGGAGGGCGTGCAGTCCGTAATACGTCATGAGAGCGGCTTCGGGATGGTTGAATATTCCGAAAACGCCGCAATGGCAGCGGGGTTTCCCTTCGATGTGGTCGAGTTCTGTCATCATTTAAAAGTAAGGAAAAAATGCGGCCTAAACAAGGAGGGATGTCTCAAGAAAAAGAAGGCCTGATACACAGCGAAGTGTACCAGGCCGCGGAACAGGGGCATCACTCGTCAGCGCTTCACTTCAATCGTTCTCGAGTAGACGGTCACGAAGCTCGTCACGATGTTGATGACGATGTCAAGAGGCGCTTGCTCGGTCTTGATTTCATAATCTTTCGCGCCCTTTGCCATAGTCTTCGTGTCGACAGAATTAATGGGAATCAATCCCCACAATGCATACCACTGCCGCGTTTGTTCCACTGAACTCCCTTTGGCACCCTCACCAACCACATGATAATGCGTCATGCATCCGCTTGCCAAAACCAACAGGGCAAGGAGCCCCAACACTGTAACAATTGTTGTCCGCATATATGTACTCCTCTTAGTTGAATGGTGCTGTGGATTGATACACCTCGACTGAGCCCGCTACCGACTCGATCGTTCTGATCATGAGGGGAAATGATCCCCGTGGAACTGCAAAATCGAACTGAATTGGCTTCTTCAACCGAACGCTGCTAAAAACCATCTTGAAGTTCACCCGTTGATCGTCGATAACCCTCAGTTGATGAACCTTAAACCCCTTCGCCGAAAAGAGCGCCGATTTGATTTCGGCGTTCGGCGTCGAAGCCCGGAAAAAACTTTCGAACTCCTGCATGGTCATGCTTGAATCGTTCGTATCGAATCCGGCGAACGAGGCGATGGTAACCACGCTGCCGGATGACGGGTGGCTCCAGGCATAGAGCAACTCGGGCTGTCCGAGGCGTCCTTTCCCCGTTACGCCTTTCGAACGCTCGGCCGCCGCACGCTGAGCCGCTTCGAGAGTATTTTTGGACAATGCCTTCCACCCCTTGGGTGGTGCAAACGAAACGCCAAGCGCTGTATCGGAAAATGCTGGGCCGACCAGCGATGTGTCCACCGCGAACCGGATATCCTGCGGGCCGGCAGGTTTTGGATTATGCTGAGTGCAGCCCAGAACGGCCGAGCAAATGAAAATCCCTAGAACAATCCTGTACACAAGACTCCTGATGTGGTACCGACAATGCGCTGTTGTCACAATGAGGACTGACTGCCCGCCAACGACTCGACTTCAAAACCCCCTACGATCTGGGAAACCTCTATTTGCCGAGCGTAAACTGAAAACTGCCCAGGAACGATATCGAGTTCACCCGCCAATCAAGCTTGTCCACAATATCTGTAAATCCCCGGCTGTACACGAGATGCATGCTCACAGCGGTCTTTTTGTCGATCTGAAAAACATACCCCCCGCCGATCTTCCACTCGAAGCGAACTTTCATGTCCTCGATTCCTGTGTTTACAGTCTGGACAGCATAGCCATTAGAGAAACTGTAACCAGGAGTAAGAATTTGGGTTGTCGTTTCAGACTTCCCCTGTACGGGAAATCCAATACTCGGTCCGGTAACGAAATAGAATGGCCGGTTCGGGAGCGTGTATCTGAAAAGAGGCTCGATCGAAAGATAGGCAACCGTCACGGATGCGTCGGATGAATAGTCGATTACTCCGTCCGTCCCCGAGTACGTGATCTTCCCAATTCTGTTGTCGAACGATATCGTCGCGAGCAATCCAATGGACCCTGTGAAAGAGAGATTCGCCTGTCCGCCAATTATGACACCCACCCCAGTTGCCTTTCCCGGGAGTTCCGTTCCTGTATGCTCGTTATAGTTTCCCCCCACCGCGGGACCCACGGCAATTTGGAACTGTCCTGGTGCAAGTGAAGCTCCGGCAAGGCTAAGCGTCAGAATGCAAACGAACCATCTGATCTTCATCGAGTCCTTTCAAGTCGTTAGACAATTCACGAAAACCTGGATCTACTTCAGGATGCCGCTCAGGACATCTCCAAGTTCCTCGAGCATCGTATCGCAATGCTCTTGTGTCACAATGTAGGGGGGCAAGAAACGCAAGACCGTCTGATGTGTGCAATTGACCAGTATCCCCCGCTCTTGCAATTGATCGACGACAGGCTGGCCATCTTGCGTGAGATCGACTCCAAGCATGCATCCATGGCCTCGTACATCCTGTATGAACGCAGGAAATTTCGTCTTCAAGTCCAAGAAACGCTTCCTCAGATACTCACCCGTCTCTCCGGCTTTCTGCATAAGTCCTTTGTCAAGGACCTCATCGAGGACGGCGTTTCCGGCAGCGCATGCCACAGGGTTTCCGCCAAACGTGGTACCATGCATACCGTAGGAGAGCACATCGGCGACACGATCGTCGCCCAAAAACGCACCAAGAGGTAAACCGCCTCCGATCGCTTTAGCGATCACCACAATATCAGGACGAACGCCGAAGTGCTCGAACGCGAAAAATTTTCCCGTCCGCCCGATGCCCGACTGAATTTCATCGGCGATAATAAGAAAACCGAACTTCTGTCTCATTTCGTTCAACGCCGCCGCGAACTCCGGGCTGACTACAAATACTCCTCCCTCACCCTGGATGAACTCAAGAATCACACCCAGCGTCTTGTCATTGACCGCTTCCCGGAGTTGAGCCACGTCATTGTATCCGACATGCGATACATTTTGGAGGAACGGTTCATATCCCTCACGGTATTTCTGGCGTTCCGTGAGAGAGAGCGCTCCCATAGTCCGTCCGTGGAAGGAGTTTGTCAGGCCGATCAGTTCGGTCTTGCCGTTCGTCTTCCCCCATTTGCGTGCAACCTTGATGGCTCCTTCCACAGCTTCAGTTCCGCTGTTACCGAAGAATATGCGCTTGAATCCCGACGCCTTGATCACTCTCTCAGCAAGCTTTACCTGCGGTTCTTGAACGTAGTAGTTCGAGAGGTGGATGTACTTTTTGACCTGATCAATGATCGCCTTGTTGATACCAGAATGATTGTATCCGAGCGCATTAACGGCAAGACCGCCGAAGAAGTCGAGATATCGCTTTCCGTCTTTCGCGTAGAGATAAACACCTTCTCCCCGCTCGATGTCAAGCCCCAACCTTTTGTATGTGTGGAAGAAGTACTTGTCTTCCTTCTGAAACATGTTCAGCTCTTCGCTCATAAAGTCCCTGCGATGTTTTCCAGGATTGAAAGAAGAAATTCGACCGACACCTTTAGGTCATCGATCGATCCGTTGTTACGAACGACGTAATCCGCCTTGCGGAGCTTCGACTGTGTCGACTGTTGCGACCGAATCCGTTTCCGGACATCGACAGCGGTGAGCTTGTCGCGGCGAACGACCCGTCGAATCCGATCAGCCTCAGGAGCGTCAACAACAATCACATAGTCAAGGTGTTTGTCAAATCCTGCCTCGTAGATCAGTGCAGCCTCAACGATACCGAGCCGGACTCCTGCCTTCTCCAGCTTCACAAACCGCTTTCCGACTTCAGCTTCAACTCGTGGGTGTACAAGAGCATTGACCTTACCGTGTAGAGCTGGATTCGAGAAGATTGTTGACGCGACGTACTGGCGATTGAGCTCGCCGTTACTACGATAGGTGGAGGAACCAAGCAGCGTCAAGAGCGCCTTCCGCAACGTTGCGTTGCCGCTCATCAGTTCCTTTGCGATCTTATCAGCGGAGAGGACGGGGACGCCGAGGCGGGAGAACGTGGAACAGACAAGCGATTTCCCGCTTCCGATTCCACCGGTTACACCAATTCGGAGAATATGACCCAATAAAAATACCCCGGAAGAAGTGATACAACGAAGTGCAGCTATGAAAGCCGCTATTTCGCAAATGCGACGGAGCGGAATTCCCGAATGACAGTCACTTTGATCTGACCCGGGTATTCCATCTCCTGCTGGATCTTGTTGGCAATTTCGTGCGACAATTGGTCCGCCGCCGCATCATCGAGGAGGTCGTGATTGCAGATCACGCGAATCTCCCTGCCAGCTTGAATAGCATAAGTATTGACCACGCCATTGAACGATTTCGCCATCGATTCGAGCTTTTCCAGCCGCTTCACGTACCATTCTACTGATTCACGACGTGCACCGGGCCTCGCACCACTAATAGCATCGGCGGCCTGCACGAGCGCAGCAATCGCATGCTCCATCGGGATATCTTCGTGGTGGGAACCAACGGCATTGGAGACGATTGGATGCTCATTGTACTTCTTGCAGAGCTCGAATCCGAGAAGGGCATGAGGCCCCTCGACGCTGCGATCGATCGTCTTTCCGATGTCATGGAGCAATCCCCCCCTTTTTGCCAGGGTGGCATCAAGGTTCAGCTCAGCAGCCATGATGCCGCTCAGAAAGGACACTTCGATGCTGTGTTGAAGCAGGTTTTGGCCGTAGCTGGACCGGTACTTCATTCTTCCGACATGCTTCACGATCTCGGCATGTGCACCGTGCAACCCAACTTCGAGGAGTGCGTTCTCGCCAGTCCGGACTGTTTCCTCTTCCAACTCCTTCTTGACCTTCTCCACGACTTCTTCAATCCGCGCCGGATGGATGCGACCGTCAGCTATCAGCCGCTCCAAAGATACTCGCGCAACTTCTCGCCGAAACGGGTCAAACCCTGACAGGATAACGGCTTCAGGTGTGTCATCTACGATAACATCTACGCCGGTAGCAGCTTCAAAGGCACGGATGTTTCGCCCTTCTCGGCCAATGATCCGGCCCTTCATTTCGTCACTCTCGAGGTTGAGAACGCTGACTGTCGTTTCTACCGTGTGGTCCGCAGCTGTTCGCTGAATTGCCTGAACAATGAGCTTTTGCGCTTCCCGCTTGGCATCCTCTTTTGCCTTGTCGCGCAGTTCTTTCATCATTTGGGCAGATTCGGACTTCACGGTCTCAATCAAGTTGTCAGCCAGCTGTTTCTTGGCTTCCTCGCGGGTTATGCCTGAAATCCGCTCCAACCGCACGTTTTCTTCGCCAACGAGCCTGGTGAGCTCCTTGTCCTTCTCATCAAACCTTTTGCGCTTCTCTGAAAGTTCCTTTTCAAGGCCCTGCAATGACAATTCTTTTTTGCTCAGCAGGTCCAGTTTTCGATCAACGTTCTCTTCACGGGAAATGAGCTGTTTTTCGAAGGCCTGCATCTTGTTTCTCTTGGACTGAGCTTCGCTCTCGAACTCCTTTTTTCGCTTGTACCATTCGTCTTTCGCCTCAAGCAGTTTCTCCCGTTTGAGCGTATTCCCGTCTTTTTCCGCTTCTTCGATGATCCGTTTCGCGCGTTCTTCGGCGCTGCCGATCTTGCTCTGTCCCATCCTGATGTTCAGATACCAGCCGGCGTAGACCATCACACCGCACAACACAACAACCATCGGTACAAGGATGTAGATTTCCATAAAACTCCTCCGTCAACTCTCGCGCAAAAAAAACCGCACTCGTCGGCCGAAGATCAAGGTGTATTGAAAGAACCTCATTCAACACGGTGGGTGCCTGCCTAAGCATTTCACGCTTCCACTACCCGCTCGTCCCGACGAGGTCGGGAGTCATCGCATGGCATCTCCGCTTGCGGCGAAGAGGTGGCGTGCGCTCCACGCTTATGAGTCAAGCTCCCTATTAAAGTAACTGTCAGGTTCTTTAATAAGTTTTGATCACGGCTGACGGTGCGGAAACTCGTATCAAGTACCGACCGTCTTGATGTTGAGAAAGAACAAGCGAGAGAGATTCAGACTAATCACTCTTTGGTACGGTTGTATCAACCTCCAGGCAATTGTCGAGATAGTTCGACAGCTTGATGATCTCCGTCTCCAAATGTGTCAACGACTGCTGACTTCGTTCTCGTTCTTTCATCAGATCTTCGGTAATATTCAAAGCAGAAAGCACCGCAACAGTCAATGGCGGCTGCTCTGGAATCTTCTCATGAATTGTGGATATCATCGTATCCACATAGGCTGCGATCTTCTTGGTAAAATCCTCATTCTCACCGCGCAGAGGATACTCTGAACCGAAGATTTTGACCTTAATGCTCTTTCCGTTCATAGGCTCGCACGCACCGAGTGATAGATATCGAGTGAATTTCCCAAAGACCTAGCCATGGCCACGATCAAAACAAGAACACGAGGACTACAAGTGTGAATTGATTTTTCCGATGAGGTCCTTGATCCTTGCTTTCAGTGCCTCCTTTTCTTCTTTCGTGAGGATGTTCGATCCATTGGACTGCAATCGAAGCGCATCCTGACGCAAGCGTTCCAGTTCCCGTTCTTTCGCTGCAAGCTCCACTTTCAAACTCTGCTCGACAGCTTCGAGATCGTCCACTTTCCTCTGAAGCACGCCGTTCGTCTCTTTCAACTGGACGAGCACTTCAGAAACGAGACGTGCCTTCTCCCACAGAGCTTCGAGAGAAGTTTCAATCGTCTTGCTTTCTTTGCCACTTATGACTTCAGCTTCGAGGTGCTGATCTGGCAAAGCTGGTCTCCTCAAGGTTAACTGAAACACACAGGGCGCACGTTATATCGCACGCAATTTCGCGTTGCACGTTAATTCGACATGTTGAACGATCCGAGTGACTACGGCGTCAATTTCGCTATCGGTCAACGTGCGATCCATTGGCTGGAACTCCAGCGAGTATGCTAAGCTTTTACTTCCAGCCCCAACCTGATCTCCGACATACATATCAAACAAGACCAGATCCGTGAGCAGGGTTCCACCAGCCTCCCTGATGGACCAGGCCACAGTTCCATGTTGTGTGGCGGTGCTGACGACAAATGCCAAGTCACGATGCACCCCTGGAAACCGCGGCAACGGCTCAAGCTTTTTCTCGGTTACCCAACCCTTCTGCAACTCCGTCACACTGAGTTCACACACAAAGACGGAATCGTCAATATCAAATCCTTGTACAATTGACTTGCCAACCTTTCCGAGAAATCCGGCATAAGTACTATTGATTTCAACTGCTAGAGCACTTTCAATTAAAGCGCTTGCGCTATCATAAGAAATAAACCTGTATTTGTCAAGGCAAAACTTGGACAGCAGTGCCTGTACCTCTCCTTTTAGGTCAAAAAGGTCGGTGCTGCGATGCTCAGTTCCATATTGTGCAGGACCCGAATGACCACACAAAACCACAAGGATCCGCTCCTCCTCGAGGAAAGCATCCAGATTCTCACCAGCTTTCTCACCCCGCAAGCCGAAAACGTTACCGATTTCGAACATGCGAAGGTCTTTGCGGCCATGAGACCTGTTGTGCTGGACGACCGTCAACGCACCAGGGACGAGGCTCGTCCTCAGAACGGAAGCTTCAGCACTGACCGGATTAAGCACTTCTACGGCTCGGTCACCCATAAGATGGCCCTTTGTGCGATCCTGCAGACTGTAGGTCAGCATTTCATTGAAGCCCGCTCCGATGAGATAACTGCGGATTTCATCTTGCAGGAATTTCGTTCGCAGCGGCTTGCCGAAGTCCACCGTTGTCCGAGTTTTCGTCTCAATGTTGTCATATCCAAAGGCGCGGGCAATCTCCTCGATCAGATCGATTTCTTCCTCGATATCGTAGCGAAATGACGGGACCTGGAACTTGATAGTGTCTTTCGTCTTCCCGACCGGTTTCAGGTCTAATCGCTTCAAGTACGACACAATTTGTGCCTTTGAAAGCGATGTCCCCAGGATAGCGTTCGCCCGATCGACGCGCAGAGCAACAAAGGTCGGTCGCAACTTCTTGGGATAACAATCAATACCGCCCTTCAGAATCTCTGCGCCGGTTAATTCCTGCATCAGCTGCGCTGCCCGGTTGGCAGCAAACACTGTCATACCGATGTCAACTCCACGCTCGAATCGCTGCGAGGCGTCAGTAGACAAACCAAGATACTTCGATGTACGCCGCACGCTCCCCGGATCGAAGTTCGCACTCTCGATCAGAACAGTCGTCGTCTCATCACTGATCTCCGTGTTCGCTCCCCCCATCACGCCTGCAATCGCTACAGGTTTCTCTCGATCGCATATCATCAGGGTGTCGGACTTCAGCACGCGCTCCTTTCCATCGAGCGTCGTGAATGTATCACCTTCGCTTGCGCGCTTCACCACTATCGCATGCCCGGCCAGCCTGTCATAGTCGAACGCATGAAGAGGCTGCCCGGTTTCCATAAGCACATAGTTCGTGATATCGACGATATTGTTAATCGGCCGAATTCCGATCGACTCAAGCCGGTCCTGCATCCATTTCGGCGACGGACCCATTGTGACATTTCTGACGACTCTTGCCGAATATCGCCGGCAGCTCACGCTGTCTTGAATCTTGACCGTTGCGAGTTTCGTCGTCGGTGTCTTGCTTTCCCTGACAGTCACCTTCTTGAGCGCGGCCTTCTTGCCTGTGAGCATTTGGAGTTCCCGCGCCACACCAATGTGACTGAGCCAGTCCCCCCTGTTTGCGGTGACCTCCATATCGTAGATCACGTCAGTCAATCCCAGGAACTTCGCAAATGGAGTCCCGGGTTTCGCACTCTCTTTCAGGACGAGTATGCCGGTGGAGTCACCGCCCAGCCCCAGTTCGTACTCCGAACAAATCATCCCGGTTGATTGCACTCCGCGTATGTGTACCCGCTCCAGGGTGAATGGCTTACCGTCAGGATCATGCTGATTTCGAGGAATGACGGCCCCAACCAGACCAACGACGACTTTCTGCCCCGCAGCAACATTCGGAGCCCCGCAGACAACTTCAACCATCTCGGACCCAACGTCCACTTTGCAGAGTGACAGCCGATCTGCATTGGGGTGCTTTGATCGCTCCACGACTCCGCCGACTACGAACTTATCAAATCGAGCAGCAAGTTCCTCAAACCCTGCCACCTCGAGCCCTACCATCGAGAGTTTGTCTGCGACGGCAGCAGGCCTCAAGGAAAGACTCAAGCACTCTTTCAGCCAATCATGGGAGATCTTCATAATAAACCGTCATTAGAACTGTTGTAGGAATCGGATATCGTTTTCGTAAAACAGCCGGAGGTCATCCACACCGTATCGGAGGCACGCAATGCGTTCGATGCCCATACCAAACGCGAACCCGGTGTACTTCTCCGTATCGTATCCGACATTCTTCAGCACGTGGGGATGCACCATTCCAGAGCCGAGGCACTCCAGCCATCCTACAAACTTGCACATTCTGCATCCTTTTCCTTTGCACAGGAAACAGGAGATATACATATCCGCGCTTGGTTCCGTGAATGGGAAGAATGTAGGCCGAAACTTGAATTTCACATCGTTTCCGTAGAACTGATGCGCAAAGGCAACCAGCGTCCCCTTGAGATCGCTGAACGTGACTCCCGTATCAACGTGGAGCCCCTCGATCTGGTGAAAACTGACAAGACTACGGGCGCTCACCGCTTCGTTCCGATACACCCTGCCGGGCATGATTTCACGTACCGGCGGATTCTGTTTCTCCATGGTCCTGATCTGGACGGGGGATGTATGCGTCCTCAGCAGCACATCCTTCGAGATGAAGAACGTATCCTGCATGTCACGCGCAGGATGGTCAGCAGCGAAGTTCAGAGCTCCGAAATTGTAGTAATCTGTTTCGATTTCCGGTCCGGTCGCCACTGAAAACCCCATGCTTGCGAAGATGCTCTTGATCTCATCCATTGTCTGGGTGATAGGGTGTTTCGTCCCAATCGGCTTCGGCCGACCAGGCAGAGTCAGATCGATGCTGACGGCCTGACTGGCGACTGCCACACTCAGCGTTTTCTTTCTCTCGTCGAAAGCAGATTGCGCCGATCCCTTAAGCATGTTCAGAACTTTTCCGAGGGCTGGTTTGTCAGACGCGGGAACGCCTTTCATTTCTTCGAACAGAAGTGCAATCGTTCCGTTGCGCGACAGGTACTTCACGCGGATCTGCTCCAACGCAGCGTCGGTAGAAGCATTGGAGATCTCAGTCTCGAATGCGTTCCGGACTTCATTGATCTTTTCTGTCATATCATTGGCTCGTCAATAGGGTCACAGGCACCGGTGCCGCCACCCAAAAAAGACAAAATCTTCCTGCCAACCCGTCCCGGCTCTTCACTGGAAGAGTCGGGACCGTACTACGGTTGACACGAAGACTCAAATTATGCTGTTACAAACTTCACGACCTCAGCGAACGCCTGCGGATGGTTCACTGCCAGATCGGCAAGGACCTTTCGATTGATCGCCACGGATTTCTTATCCAGGCCGGCAATCAATCTGGAATACGTAGTCCCGTTGATACGGGCAGCAGCATTGATACGAGCGACCCAGAGGCTCCGATATTCGCGCTTCTTCGTTTTGCGATGGCGATACGCGTGCGTCAGGGCTTTCTCTACGTGGCCTTTTGCGATCGTGTAGACTTTACTTCGACCACCCCAGTAGCCCTTGGCTTTCTGCAGGATTTTCTTTCTGCGTCTGTGGGATGCGACTTTGTTCTGTGAACGCGGCATGAAACTTTCTCCTTCTAAATTATGCTAACAAAAACCGTCGCACTTTGTACGCTTCGGTCTCTGAAACCAAGCCGGGTTTGCGAAGATGGCGCTTACGTTTGGTTGATTTCGATGTGAGTATATGGCTCCGAAATGCTTTCCGCCGTTTGATCTTCCCGCTGCCCGTCACTTTGTACGATTTCAGCGCTCGCCGGCGGCTCTTCATCTTTGGCATGCTGTACTCCGTTATGTTGATTCTGTCGTTTGTTTACTGCCTTCGGCCTTCTTCTTCGTTTTGTCGGCCACATAGTATGCAATCATCTGACGTCCCTCCATTTTTGCAGGAGCGTCGATCTTTGCTATATCCGCGAGCTGCTCCGTGAAGCTATCGAGCATCGCCCGTCCCTGATCCTGATACGTAATCTCCCGGCCCTTGAATACCACCGTGGCCTTGACCTTGTGCCCCTCCTCGATGAAGCCCCGCGCATGACGGACTTTGAAATCGAAATCGTGTGTATCGGTGTTCGGATGAAAACGGATTTCTTTTACCAGGGTGACGTGCTGGTGTTTCTTCTGCAGCTTTTCCTTTTTCGCAAGCTCATACTTGTATTTCCCGAAATCCATGATCTTGCACACCGGCGGATCAGCTGTCGGGACGATTTCGATGAGATCGAGCGTTCTCGCCGCCGCAGCTGCGAGGGCTTCCTTTACCGTCAGAACACCAAGCTGTGCCCCCTCGTCGTCGATGACCCGTACTTGGGGTGCCCTGATTTCCGTATTGATTCGTGCGCGCTCTTGCTTAATGGGGGTGCCTCCTATACCGTGAGTGATTTGCGCTGAATGGCATCGAGAACCTTGGCGAGGAACGCCGAGCGCTCCACCGTCCCAAGATCACCTTTCGTATGCTGACGCACCGAAACAGTATTGCCTGTCTTCTCTTTTTCCCCGACGACGAGCATGAAGGGGATCTTCTTCATTTCGCAATCGCGGATCTTGTATCCGATTTTCTCATTCCTGTCGTCAAGCTCCACACGAACACCGGCACTCTTCAACTCGTCAAAGACCTGCTTGGCATACTCCAAGTACTGGTCTGTAATCGGGAGCACCGCGGCCTGCACAGGTGCCAGCCAGAGTGGAAACTCCCCGGCAAAGTGCTCGATAAGAACACCTATAAACCGTTCGAGAGAACCAAACGGCGCCCGATGAACGACCACCGGCCTATGCTTCTGACTATCCGCTCCGGTATATTCGAGGTTGAACCGCTCCGGCATGACATAATCGACCTGCACAGTGCCGAGCTGCCACGTTCGCCCAAGAACGTCCTTGACCATGAAATCGATCTTCGGTCCGTAGAACGCCGCTTCGCCGATCCCTATGTAGTAGTCGAGTTTCGCTTCGTCCGCCGCTTCCTTGATGTCTTTCTCGGCCTGGATCCACAGCGAGTCTTCACCGCCGTACTTCTCTTTGTTTTTTGGATCCCGGAACGACAACCTGGTCTTGAAATCGCTGAACCCGAGCGTCGTGAACACGAGCTGGATCAGTTCGATGACGGACACAACTTCAGCTTTCAATTGGTCCTGGCGCAGGAAAATATGCGAATCGTCCTGCGTGAAACAGCGCACACGGATCAGCCCATTCAATTCGCCGGACTGTTCATAGCGATAGCAAGTGCCAAATTCCGCGAGCCGTACTGGCAGATCGCGATAACTCCGCGGTTTGGCCGCGTAAATCTGGAAGTGATGCGGACAGTTCATCGGCTTCAGGAGATACTCTTCATCTTCCACCTTGATGGGCGTAAACTGACTGTCCTTGTAGTACGGATAATGTCCGCTTGTTTTGTACAGATTGATATTGCCGATATGCGGCGTAACGACCGGCTGATATCCGCGCTTCCGCTGCTCGGAGCGCATGAAACCCTCGAGCTCCTCGCGGATCACGGTCCCCTTCGGGAGCCAAAGCGGAAGACCGCCTCCGACTTTTGATGTAAGGAGAAACAATTCGAGTTCCTGGCCGAGCTTCCGATGATCACGGCGTTTCGCCTCCTCGAGGCGGTACAGGTGCTGATCCAGCTCCTGTTTCGTCGGGAAGGTGACTCCGTAGATACGCTGGAGCATCTTATTCTTTTCGCTCCCGCGCCAGTAGGCCCCGGCAACGCTCAGAAGTTTGATCGCCTTGACCCTTCCAGCCGACGGCAAGTGCGGGCCGTAGCAGAGATCGGTAAAGTTACCTGAGTGGTAGAACGTGATCGTCTGCCCCTTCAGCTCCTCGAGAAGCTCGATCTTGTACGGATCGTTCTTCTCCTTGAAGTATTTGGCCGCGTCATCCCACTTTCGCTCTTCGCGTATGAATGGTTCATCCTTTGCGACAAGCTCATACATCTTGTCTTCAATCTTCTGAAGATCATCTCCGGTCAGCGTATGCTCGCCGAGATCAAGATCGTAGTAGAAACCGATTTCGATCGGAGGACCAATACCGAATTTCGTCCCCGGGAACAGAGCCTCGATGGCCGCAGCCATCAAATGGGCGGAACTGTGCCAGAAGGCGTACTTGCCGCCATCGTCATTCCATTTAAGGATCTTCAGCGAAGCGTCGGTATCGATTTTTCGGCTGAGATCCCAAACCTCACCGTTGACTTCAACCGCCAAGGCTTCACGCGCCAGCCCCTTGCTGATTCCCTCAGCAATGTGACGACCGGTGATCCCTTGCTCAAACTGCTTCGTGCTTCCGTCTGGAAGAGTTATGGTAATTTGTGACATCGTTTCTAAGATAAAAAAATCGGAGAGTTGCTCCGATTATCCGCTTTCCTATGGTTTGTCAGATCTTCGCGGGACATTCCGTAGCCTCTGACCGAACTGATGGAGTGTGGGCTCTATAGGACTCGAACCTATGACCTCTACCATGTCAAGGTAGCGCTCTAACCAACTGAGCTAAGAGCCCAAATACCATATTCTTAGGCTTGCATCCTGACCAAGCTTGGAAATATTACTCAAAATTCGTCCTAAAATCAAGCGCCTTTTACAGTTCGGCGCAGAGAATTCGTAAAGAAATTCACTTGCGCAGGTTGCTCACTGTACCGGATGAATTCCCCTCAATGGTAGAAATCTCGCACCCAACGATGGCTTTTGAGCTCGGAAAGGAGTCCTGAGCTGAGGAGTCTGCCATCCGAGAAGCTGCTGTTTCTGACAACGTTTGTCGTTGATCGCATGCCGGGTATCACTGTGGAAACCGCGGGATGACTCAGCGTGAACCTCAACGCCAGTTCCGCGATGTTGTGAGCTTCGGAGCCCCCGACCTCCATCAGATTGGACACTCGTTCCATAATCTGCTGCTTTCGGTCTTCTTTGAAATAGTGGTTACGAAAATCGCCATCAGGGAAGACTGTATCAGCAGTGATGATACCTGACAACCCTCCTTCGTCCAAGGGTACCCTCACGATGATACCAATGTTCTTCTCCAGGCAGAATGGGAAGAGCTTGTCTTCGGGTGATTGATCGAAAAGGTTATAGATAATCTGAAACGTATCGACCTTTCCCGTTGCTGCGAGCCTGAGAGCATTTTCCGGTTGATGATCATTGATCGAGACCCCGAAGTGCCGAATTTTCCCTTCCTCCTTCAGCTTGCTGATTGCATCCTGCCACTCCGCCTCTTCGGTCCAGGTATCATCCCAGACATGAAACTGCTGGATGTCCACAAAATCGAGGTTCAGGTTCTTGAGACTCTGCTCGGTCTTTTTGATAATGTAATCGTGCGGGAACGTCTCGCTGAGCTTTACCCCCTTCTGTGCCGGCCACTGCCCATTCTTGGGCGGGACCTTCGTCGCCACATAGATCCTCTCTTTCCGTTCCTTCACAAGCCGCCTCACCAAGCCTTCGCTGTGTCCATCGCCATATACCAGTGCGGTATCGACGAAGTTGATGCCAAGGTCGATTGCTTTGTAGAGAGCACGCATGGACTCGTCGTCGGTCGCTCCCTGCCACATCGCGCCCCCTATGCCCCAAGCACCATAGCCGATCTCGGACACGTTGATTCCAGTCTTGCCAAATGGTCTGTAGTTCATGCATTACCCTTTCTTTTCGCCGCTCCCGGATGAGAGCTTTTTGAACAGCGCGTCGATATCCTGTTTTGTCTTCCTCACGACGTATCTTTTTTGAATGGCCTCGAGCTTCGCCGTTGCTAAGGCATCGAGTTCCTCGTCATCCTTGTCTCTTTTCGCGAACATTTCAAAGTCGTAGCGATCGGAGGAAGACATTTTGGGGAGATAGTCCCGAAGCTCCTGGATGAGCTTGTGTTGCTCGATGATTCGCATGTTTCTTTTTACCCTGATAGTAGGCTCTCCAGCCAAACCGGATGTGATGATCTGCCGATCCCTCGCGCTCCATTCGACAGTCTGAAATCCCTGATCACTATTCGATATGCGAAATGCTCAAGGCGGGAGCAAGTTCATGCCTTGCGTGGGCCACGGTGAATACCGAATGATGAGTGAAGAAGAAGCCAGGTGAAGTTCGAGCCGAGGGCGTGATACTTCGCCTCTCGCTTATGAGGTGCTCAGAAGTTCGCTCGGGATCTCCTGGTTCGTGCCGAGAATGGGATCCTTCGACTCCCCCTCGCTTCGCTCGGGGTCGCTCATGATTCCTCCACGGGTAATCTCTTGTGAAACCGATTGGCCGAGAGCGGGACTCTCCGCCATAGGCGGATCAGCCTTCAACCGAGAACCCGCCTTCTTGCTTGTGCCGAGAATGGGACTCGAACCCATACGCCCTTTGCAGGACACAGGATTTTAAGTCCTGTGCGTCTACCAATTCCGCCATCCCGGCATTATAAACAGTCTGGAGTTTGAACGTGATGGAAAGTTAACGAAGTTTGGGCGGGAAGGCAAGGCGAAGCTCATTCATACCCCTCATCCGGCTCGAAGAAACTCTAGCGGTTTGGCTCCGCATTTCCTAGAATCCAATTCGTCTGGCTGGCTTCTCGGGAGGCTTCATGAGCTCGCGGATCGCCTCGAAGATCCCGCGGATTTGTCTGTCGTGTGTCTCAAACCTTCGTTCAAGATCACCCAGTTTGATTGCGAGTTCTTTGTGAGCTGCCAGAATTTCGCGCAACCGGACAAAAGCGCGCATGATCGCTATGTTCACCTGAATTGCCCTCTTGCTCCTGAGCACGGATGATAGCATTGCAATCCCCTCCTCCGTGAACGCGGCCGGAGGATACTTCAGATGACGACCCTGTTTTAAGGTCACAAATTGTGACCTTAAACCCAGTACGTGCGCAGCGACCAATTTCGCTTCTGCAGACGTCAACGTGAACATGAAATCACCCGGGAAACGATTCTTATTGCGCCTGACAGCCTGCATGAGGACTTTTGGAGGAACTCCATACATTTGCGCGAGATCAGTGCTCAAGAGTACTCTCTGCCCCCGGATCACAAGAATGCGCTTGTCGATGGAGGTAACCGCTACGACCGTTCGCTTGGACATCGATGGCTCCTTGATCTGATGTAGAGGTCGGTGAAATGCACACCCGAACCTAAGGAGTCGAATTCTGGAATCAGGCACAACAAATTTGCATTGGCGATATGACTCACCAATCGGAGCAGATCGGGAATGGCTGGACACAGGCCATTTGACTTTTGTCCCCTCTTTCCAGATTCACAATACAATTGCGAATGAGGATGTACTCTCTCCTGACTCGGGCAACTTCTTGCCTTTCTGACTCGATGATTCAGAGTGCAGGCATGGTGAGACAGAGCTTGAGGCTTCGTCAGAATGGAGGTGGTAGCCTTGAACCAGGGGGCGGGGAACTTTTCATTCAGCCGGCCCTTGGCAGCGCGTCGAGGAACTTCGCCAATTCGTTGCGGATTTCAATCCGCCGGCTGGTTCACGATTGTGATCATCCCTGGCGTACAAGGAGATTCCTGACGAATGCTTTTATGAATTATCCTGACGTGTATTGGGGCGGGATCGACGTGGGGAGATGGGAATGGACACAGAACTTTCTCACAAAGGGCACTCAGATCACACAATCCTCACCTTGATCGTGTGATCGACACGAACCAGGTCATCAAACAATGAATCTTTGTATTCACTATCCACATCGGCGATCGCATAGCCGATAAGTTCGTTCGTGCGGAGATACTGTGAGAGCACATTGACATTGTTCTTTGCGAAGATTCCGTTTATCTGCGACAGGACACCCGGAACATTGCGATGCACATGCAGCAACCTGTGAGTATGCGGATCATCGGCCTTCGGCAGGTTGATACGCGGAAAATTCACACTCGTAAACGTGCTACCGGTTTGCAGGTAGTCAAGAAGCTTCTTCGATACAAAGTCGGCAATATTCTCCTGCGCCTCTTCTGTGCTTCCGCCGATATGCGGTGTCAGGAGGACATTGGGCAGTCCCTGCAATGGGGAGGAAAATGGCTCTTTGCCGTCTTTTGGCTCGTCGGGGAAAACATCGACTGCAGCTCCACCAACCTTGCCATTCTTCAGGTTGCGTGCCAGAGCTTCGATGTTCACGACATGGCCCCGGCTGAGGTTCAGCAGGATCACGCCGTCAGTCATCAATCGGAACTGATCCTCATCGATGAGGTTCTTGTTCGCAGGCGTGCCGTCTACATGAATCGTGATGATCTCTGCGACGTTCAGCAACTCTGAGAGACTTCCAACCTTCGTAGCATTCCCGATGGTCAGTCTGTCAACGATATCATGGTAGTAGACATCCATCCCGAGCGCTTCAGCCAGGGTTGAAACCTGTGAACCAATATTTCCGAACCCGAGGATCCCGAGTTTCTTACCTCGTACCTCCCGCGCATTGTCAGCTGATTTGTCCCATACTCCTTTATGGGCCTGGACCACCTTATCGTGAAGCCGGCGGATGAGAAAGACAATTTCGGCAATCACCAGTTCCGCGACACTCCGAGTGTTGCTGTAGGGTGCATTGAAAACAGGAATCCCTTGCAGAGAAGCCGCTTCAAGGTCGATCTGATTGGTTCCTATGCAATATGCCCCGATAGCCTGGAGATGTTTTGCTTTCTCCAGCACTCGCGCCGTGATCTGCGTGCGGGAGCGGATACCGAGAACCGAAACGCCCTCGAGTGCAGAAATAAGTTCGCTTTCATCCATGCTCTTCTTCTCGGAAACGACGACCATCCCGGAGGATTGCAGGGTTGAGATTGCTACAGGGTGAACGTTTTCCAGCAGTAGGGTCTTCATGGCAATTGGAGACGACGAGGAGACTTCAAGCATCAGAGCATTGCGTACAAAAAAAAGGCCCTCCTAATGAGAGCCAGTCATTCAACACAGGTCCGACCACGATTCACTGTTCAACTTGTTCTGCACCACTCTCTTCAAAGCTCTTGAGGCGCCGGGCGGATTCGAACCGCCGCATAAAGGTTTTGCAGACCTCTCCC